>JALYXZ010000126.1 GCA_030946825.1 Chloroflexota bacterium
TCGCCGGCGCCGGCGAGTCCAGCCAGGAGGCCGCAGACCGCCAGGGTCAGCATCATCACCAGCCGCGGGCGCATCCCCGCGTACCGCGCCGCATCCGGGCTCGCGCCGACGGTCCGCACCTCGAAGCCGATGGTCGTCCGGAACAGGAGCCACCAGGCGATGGGGACGGCGACCAGGGCGAACAGGACGCCGAGGTGGCCATTGCTGCCGAAGAGGACCGGTAGGGCGGCGTTGCCGACGCTCGGCGAGCGGGCGAAGGTGGCGCCCTGTGCACGCAGCGGTCCGGTGATCAGATAGCCGACCATCTGGATCGCGACGTAGTTGAGCATGATGGTGGTCACCACCTCGTGCGCCCCGGTGTACGCCTTGAGGAAGCCGGGAATGAAGCCGTATGCCGCGCCGGCGACCACTCCGGCGAGCAGCGCGAGCGGGATGGCCACCACGCCACCGGCGGTCGAGACGGCCGCGCCGACGGCCGCGGCCGCCACCGCGCCGACCAGGAACTGTCCCTGCCCGCCGATGTTGAACAGGCCGGCCTTGAAGCCAATCCCGACCGCCAGGCCGGCCAGGATCAACGGCGTGGCCGACACCACGGTCTGGACCAGGGCGTCCGGCGAGCCGAATGCGCCGGAGACGAGCGCCGCATATGCCGAGAGCGGCAGTCCGGGATCGAGGCCGTTGATCAGCGGCGAGGAGAGGATCATCAGCACCGCCCCGACCACCAGCGCCAGGAGGATGGCGAGCACCGGGATGCTCAGCAGCCGGACGGCGCGCTTGAGGGTCACGCGACCGGGGACGCCGAGCTGGGTGAGGTCACCTCGCGGCCGCCGGTGGCCATCAGCAGGCCGATCTCTTCGCGGCTCGCGCTCGGGCCGTCGACGATTGCCACCAGCCGGCCGCGGTACATGACCCCGATCCGGTCGGAGATCTCCAGGATCTCGTCGAGCTCCGCGGAGACCAGCAGTATCGCAGTGCCGGCGTCGCGCTTGGCGATCGCCTGGCGGTGGATGAACTCGATGCTGCCGACGTCAAGACCTCGCGTCGGTTGGTCGAGGATCAGGAGGCGCAGCTCCCGGTCCAGCTCGCGGGCGACCACCACCTTCTGCTGGTTCCCGCCCGACAGCGTGGCGGCGATCGCGGTGGTGGACGGCGTGCGGACGTCGAACCGCTCGATGGCCGTGGCCGCGTGGCGAGTGATGGCGCCATCGTCCCGCACGATGCCCCGCGCGAACGGTGCGTGGTAGTAATCGGTGAGCACCAGGTTGTCGGTCAGCGGGTACGAGAGCACCAGCCCGAAGCGGTGCCGGTCGGCAGGGACATAGGCGACGTTCCGCTGATGCAGGTCCCGGGCGCTGTGGCCGGTGACGTCGCGGCCCTCGAGACGGACGCGACCGCCGGTCGGAGCACGTAACCCGGCAAGGGCCTCGACCAGCTCGTCCTGTCCGTTGCCGGCGACCCCGGCGATCCCGAAGATCTCGCCGCCGCGCACCTCGAAGCTGACCTCGTGCACCACCTGATGGCCACGATCGTCGGCCGCTCGAAGCGACTCGACGACCAGGGTCGGCGCTCCCGGATGGCTCTCGCCGCGATCGACGGTGAGTTGCACCTCCCGGCCGACCATCAGCTCGGCCAGGTCGTCCTCATCGGTCTCGGCGGGGACGCGCTGCCCAACGACGCGCCCTCGCCGAATGACCGTGATCCGATCGGCGATCTCCAGCACCTCGTACAGCTTGTGGCTGATGAAGATGACGCTGTACCCCTCGCCGGTCAGGCGGCGCAGGACGGCGAAGATCTCCTGCGTCTCCTGCGGGGTGAGAACGGCGGTCGGCTCATCGAGGACCAGGATGCTCGCGTTGCGATACAGCGCCTTGAGGATCTCGACGCGCTGCTGCCAGCCGACCGACAGGCTGCCCACCGGCGCATCGAGGTCGAGGTCCCAGCCGAAACCGCCGGCCAGCTCCCGAAGGCGGGCATGGGCCCGTCGGCGGTCGAGAAAGAGCGGTCCTGCCATCGGCTCGTCGCCGAGCAGGATGTTGTCAGCCACCGATAGCACCGGAACGAGCATGAAGTGCTGGTGGACCATGCTGATCCCGTGTGCGATCGCCTCCGCCGGGCTGCGCATCTCGACCGGCGTGCCGTCGAGCAGGATCTGCCCGTCGTCCGGAACGGCGAGCCCGTAGAGGATGTTCATCAGGGTCGACTTGCCGGCCCCGTTCTCCCCGAGCAGGGCATGGATCTCGCCGGGGCGCACCTCGAGGTCGATGGCGTCGTTGGCCAGGACGCCGGGATAGCGCTTCGTGATGCCGCGCATCTCGAGCGCTGGGCTGCTCGCCGGGGTGATGGTCGGGGGATCGGTTGGTTCCATCGGCCCTGACCTAGCGGTGAAACGCGACGAGCGGGCCGCCGGAGGAGGCCCGCTCGTTCGGATCGGTCTAGTCGGCGGTTGCTGCTACGAGCACTTCATCGGCTTGCACGGGTCGACGGACCCATCCTTGAGGCCCTTCATCGCGTCGTCGATCCGGGTCTGGATCTCCGGGGTGATGAGGTTCTGGAAATCGTAGAAGGGTGCCAGACCGATGCTGTCGGTCGTGATGTCGAGCGGCACCGTGCCCCCCTTGTCGGTCTTTTCCGAGACGCGCTTGATCGCGTCGGAGACCGCCTTGGTGAGCTTCTTCTCCGCGCTGGTGACGATGCACTTGGCCGACTCCGGCGTGGAGAGATGCTGGTCGACATCGACCCCGATGGCGTGGATGTTCGCGTTGCAGGCCGCCTGCAGCACGCCGTTGCCGGTCTTGCCGGCGACCTGGAAGAGGACGTCGACATCCTTGTTCTTGGCGAGCAGCTGCTCGGCGAACGCCTTGCCGCCGGCCGGGTCGTTGAATGCCTTGGCATCCGGCTGGTCGCTGACGTACTGCAGCTCGACCTTGACATTCGGGTTCACCTTGGCAGCGCCGTTCGCATACCCGGCCATGTAGTTGGCGACGGCGGGGACAACCTTGGTGCCGCCGATGGCCGCGATATGGCCCGACTTGCTGATGCTGCCCGCGACGATGCCGGCCAGGTATCCCGGCTGCGCCTCCTTGAAGACGAGGCCCTGGTAGTTGGGAAGCAGCTTGGCGGCATCGCCCTTGCACCCGAAGTTCGGATCAGGCTCACCCTGCTCCGTCACGCACACGCCCTGGTCGACACCGATGAACTTGATCCCCGGGTTGGCCTTGGCGGCCTTGGTGGTGTCGTTACCGAGCGCGAAGCCAACCGTGACGATGATGTCGAACTTCTGGTCGACGAACGACTTGATGTTCTTGGCGTAGTCAGCCGAGGCGGTGGTGACCACCGACTTTGGAGCTGGCGCGCCGATATCGGCGGCACCCTTCTTGGCGCCTTCCCAGCTGAACTGGTTGAAGTTCTTGTCGTCCAGCGTGCCGACGTCCGTGACCAGCCCGATCTTCAGGCTGCTGGACGGGCCGGAGCTTGTGCTCGGCGCGCTGCTGCTGCTGCCGCTGGTGGTGCTGTTGCCGGCCCCGCCGCCCTGACAGGCCGCAAGGATGATCGAGGCAGCGATAGCGCCTGCCCCAAGGCCATACCGTGGCTTCCGCATGGGTCTCCTTCACCCTCCGTCACGGGTACCCGTCGCCGCTCGGTTGCGGCGTGGCATCCGCAGTACGGCCGAGGGCGAGCCGACGCGAATCGGAGCGCATCATACCCGGTGGCCAATCCCGGCCTCAACCGGATTCCGCCCGCCCGTGAAGCGCAGCCGCGGCCCGCAGCCGCGGCCACTCGTATCATCCACGGCGATGGATGGCAACCCGCCCAACCGACTGCGGCTGCTCATCTTCGACCTCGACGGGGTGATCTACCGTGGCGAGATGCCGATCCCCGGCGCGGCGGCGCTGGTGGCCTGGGCGCAGGCCACCGGGCTGCGCACCCGCTTCGCGACCAACAACTCGATGGCAACCCGCACCGCCTACGCAGCCCGCCTCGGTCGGATGGGCATCGCCGCGGTCCCGGACGACGTCGTGACGTCCACCTCGGCGACCATCGGCTACCTTCGTCGCCTCGTGCCGGAGGTTGCCACCGTGCTGGCGGTCGGCGGGGTCGGCCTGGTCGAGGAGCTGCGCGACGCGTCCTTCTCCGCGACGCCGGCGCAGGAAGTCGTCGGACCTCGATACGACGGCGGGGAGCTGCCGAGTCGGTATGACGCGGTGATCACCGGCCTCGACCTTGCATTCGACTACATGCGTTTGGCGGTTGCCGCCGCCGCCCTCCGTGCGGGAGCCCGCTTCGTGGCCACCAATGCCGATATGCGATACCCGACCCACGCCGGATTCCTCCCCGGCGCGGGGGCGATGGTCGCGGCGCTCGCGGCCGCGGGCGGCGTGGCTCCGACGGTGATCGGCAAGCCGGAGCCGGCGATGTTCGCCGAGATCCTCGACCGCGACGGCGTGGCGCCCGGGGAGGCGCTGGTGATCGGGGACAATCCCGACTCGGACATCGTGGCCGCCCGCCGGGCGGGGATCCCCAGCGTGCTGGTCCTCACCGGCGTCGCCGACCGAGGGATGGTGGAGGGCCTGGCGGGGGAGCGTCGCCCCGGAGCGGTGGCGGATGGACCGAGCGAGCTGCGCGATCTGATCTCGCAGCGGCTGGCGGCGGGCGCGCGATGACGCTACCCGGCGCGGGCCGCACGGGTCGGATGGGCCGGGCGAGCGGTACGTGCCGCCCAACTCGACCAGGCTCGCTCCGCCTCCCCGATCAGCGGCGCACGCATGCCGGACGGGGCGAACCCCCGGCGGAAGCCGTTGAGCGCGATCTGCGCAAGCTCCGCGCGGCTGAGCTGCAGCGCGGCGGCGGTGCGCGCCAGCTCCGCGCTGAGCGTCGTGCCCGAGACGGTGCGATCGTCGGTCGAGAGCGTGACGCTCACCCCGGCGCGGTGCAGCCGCGCCGCGGGGTGCGCGGCGAGACCGGACACGACCCCGGACTGCACGTTGCTGGTCGGACACAGGTCAAGCGTGACGTCCAGGTCCCGCAGTCGCTGCACGAGCGACGGATCGTCGATGGCGGTCACCCCGTGGGCGATCCGTCGCGCGCCGAGGTCGAGCGCCTCGACGATATGCTCCACACCCGGAACCTCCCCCGCATGCACGCTGAGCCCGAGTCCTCCCTCGCGGGCGACGACGAATGCCGCCGCGTGAGGTGGAGCGGGAAAGCCGGCTTCGTCGCCGGCAAGATCGAATCCGACCACGGGGGGCCCGAATGCCACGGCGTCGTGCGCGAGCTGCACGTTGGCGGCGGGGGGATGCGAGCGCATCGCGGTCACGATCAGCCCGACGAGCGGCGTCCGCGGCCCGATCTCCGCCGCGGCCTCGGCGATCCCGACCGCCACCGCCGCGATCACCTCTGCCACCGAGAGGCCGCCCTCCAGGTGGAGGCGGGGAGCCCATCGGACCTCGGCGTACCGCACACCGTCGGCGACGAGGTCGGCGACCAGCTCCGCGGCGACCCGGCGCAGCGCGCCTTCGGTCTGGAGCAGGCTGATGGGCAGCTCGAAGTAGCGCAGCAGCTCTGCCTGGCTCTCGCATCGATCGGGCGCCACCATTCGGCGCCGCGCTTCGTCAGCGGTCAGCGACATGCCCGCCAGTGCGGCCAGCGCGACCGCGGTCTCGACCCGCATCGCGCCGTCGAGGTGCTGGTGGAGCTCCGCCTTGGGGAGTGGCTGGAGATCGAGATCGGCGCCCACCGGCCGATGATAGGCGTGATCGGTGTGCGCACATGATCGGTCCGATGCGGGCGGGTGCACCGGAGCTCCCCGATCCGACGCTCGGGGTGACGGTCGCCGGTCGGTACCGGGTCACGGATCTGCTCGCGCGCGGCGGGATGGCGCGCGTGTACCGCGCCCGTGACGAGCGCCTCGACCGCGACGTGGCGCTCAAGATCCTGTCGCTGCCTTACGCCGACGACCCCGCCTTCGTCGACCGATTCCTCGCCGAGGCTCGCGCGGCAGCGGCGATCACCCACCCCAACCTGGTGCACGTCTATGACTCGGGCAGCGATGGCGCGCTGCGCTTCATCGCCATGGAGCTCCTCGACGGCTCGCGCTCACTGCGCGAGCTGCTCGACGAGCGGGGCCGTCTGCCCGCCGATGAGATCGTGCCGATCCTGCGGGACGTCCTTGCCGGGCTGGCCGCGGTCCACGCCCACGGCCTCGTGCATTGCGACGTGAAGCCGGGCAACATCCTGGTCCGCGAGGATGGGGCCAAGCTGATCGATTTCGGCATCGCCCAGACCGGCGCGATGCGGTCCGAGACGGCGATCGGGACCCTGCAGGCCATGAGCCCGGAGCAGCTCGCCGGAGGCCGCCTCACCCGAGCCAGCGACGTGTTTGCCGTCGGCGCGGTCTTCTACCAGGCGCTCGCCGGCCGCCCGCCGTTCGCGGGGACCACCTCTGACCAGGTCGCCGCGGCGCAGCGGGCCGGTCCTCCACCATCCCCCGCGCGCCTGGTTCCCGGCGTGCCGCCGCGGATCGCCGACGTCGCCCTCCAGGCGCTGGAGATGGCGCCCGAGCGGCGCTTCGAGTCGGCCGCCGCGATGCGCCGCGCGCTGCAGCTCGCCGTGGCGCGCTCCGATGAGGCGACCGAAACGATTCTCCGTGCGGTGCAGCCGCCGGCCCGTGATGTGGCGCCGTCCTACGTGCCGCCCGTCGTTGGGCTGTCACCCGCGATTGAGCCACCGCCGGCTGCGGGGCCGGCGCGTCAGCAGCCGGTCCGACGTCCGGCGCGTCGCGCGCGTCGCTCCCGAACCGGCTGGCTCGGAGGCCTGGTGGCGATCGCCCTCACGCTGGTGGCCGCCCTGGTGGTGGCTGCCATCCTGGTTCCCGGGCTGACCCGCACCCGGGTGCCCACCAGCGGTGGCGCCACGTCGAGCCCCACCGTCACGCTGCAGCCGGGAAAGGTGGCGGTGCCGAACACGGTCGGACGCCCGACGGCGGAGGCGATTCAGATGGCGCGCGCCGCGCGTCTGAACTGGACGATCCGCTGCAACCAGGATGCGTCGAAGCCTGCCGGCATCATCGACCAGGAGCCAACCGCGGGCACCCCGGTCGACATCAGCTCGCGATTCACGATGTACTCGGCGCGGATCAAGGACTGCCGCCCCTGAGGCGCGCTATCTATACTGGCTTCTCGCCCACGGTCGATCCGAGCTGCATGCGGCGGCATCGTCCCACCCGCCCCGAATGAGGAGATCACCCACGTGCGCCTGCGCGCCGAACCGTCCAGTCCTGCATCGGTCGAGACCGATGTGCTTGCCGTTCCGATCTATCGCGAGGACCGCGAGCTGTCAGGAGATCTCGCCGAGCTGGATGCCGCCACCGGCGGCGTGATCCGGGCTGCCATCGATTGGGGCCAGTTCAACATCCTCGAGCACTACACCGCGCTGATCGACGCCGGGAGCATCCGGGCTGAACGGATCCTGCTGGTGAACGGCGTGCGGCGCGGACGCGGATCGTGGCGAGCGCGCCGGATCGCCTCGACCGCGACGCGTCGCCTCCAGGGAACCGGGGCCAGGCGACTTGCACTCTGGCTGCGCGACGGAGAGGACGCGGACGGCTACGCCGCGGCGGGCGTGGGAGCCATGCAGGGAACCTATCGCCCGACCGAGCTCTACGGCCGGGTGCGTGACACCGAGGCGATGCGCCGCAGCGTCGAGGAAGTGTCGCTGATCGGTGCCCCCGATCAGGCCGACCTGGACCAGGCAGTGACCGTTGCGGAGGGCGTCGAGTTCGGTCGCACCCTGGCCAATCGGGCCTCGAACGACCTGTATCCCGAGCGGATGGCCGAGGTGGCCCGGGAACTCGAGTCGGACGGTTGCAGCGTCGAGGTCCTCGGCGTCGACGAGATGCGCGCGCTGGGGATGAACGCGCTGCTGGGCGTCGGCCAGGGCGCGGCCCACGAGCCGCGCCTGATTGCCATCCGGCTCCCCGGCTGGGAGCGGGCGGCGGCCGACCGGCGCCTGGCGATCGTCGGCAAGGGTGTCTGCTTCGACAGCGGAGGGATCAGCATCAAGCCGGCCGACAAGATGGAGGAGATGAAGCACGACAAGTCCGGTGCCGCGGCGGTGATCGCAGCTGCTCGGACCGTCGCACGGCTCGCGCCGGAGGCACCGTTGATGGCGGTGGCGCCGATGGTAGAGAACATGCCGGGCGGCAATGCCCAGCGTCCAGGCGACGTGGTCAAGGCCATGAACGGCAAAACCGTCGAGGTGATCAACACCGATGCCGAAGGGCGGCTGATCCTGATCGACGCGCTGCACTGGGCCGAAACCCAGGGGGCAAGCCACCTGGTCGACATCGCGACGCTGACCGGTGCCGCCTCCGTGGCCTTCGGCGATCTGATCAGCGCCTACTTCGCGCGGCCGCGCGACTGGGGGGCGGAAGTCCAGGCCGCCGCCGATGCCACCGGGGAGTGGTTCTGGGAGATGCCGCTGGCGACCGAGTACCGCGCCTCGCTCGACTCGGCGTACGCCGACATCATCAACAGCGGCACGCGCGACGGATCGCTGATCAAATCGGCCGTCTTCATCGCGGACTTTGTCACCAAACCGTGGGTCCACGTCGACATCGCCGGCAGCGCCTACCTGACCGCGGACAAGGCGGTCAACCCCAAGGGCGCGCTGGGAACCGGCGTCTCGACGCTCGTCCGTCTCGCGCTCGACTACGCCACGCGGGGCTGAGCCGCGCCGGGCGTGCGAGCGCGGCTGTCCGCCGGCCGGGGCAAACAGAACGGGAGGTCGCGCGCTGCGACCTCTCGTCTTTGCGTCCAAGCGCTTGGCCCAGCGCTTGAGTGGCTCAGGACTTGTCGCCGTCGAAGGCGTCTCCGATCTTCTCCTTGGCGTCGCCCCAGCCCTTCTGGACCTTGCCCTCGCCCTCGCGCTCCTTGCCCCGCGCCTCGGTCTCCGCGTCGTTGGTCGCGTCGCCCCAGGCGCCTTCAGCCTTGCCGGCACCTTCCTTGACGGTGCCGTCGATCTTGTCCTTGTCCATCGTTGCGCCTCCCTGTGCACGCCAGCGATACCTGCTGGTTGCGAACCGTCCGTTCGCATCCGGCGTGCCAACGTCAACCGGGCAGGACGATTGGGCCATGGAGCGCTCCGACCGGACACCTAGGATCGGCGGTGCATGAACGCACCGCATTTCTCGACGATCTGCGTATTGCGATGGTCGTGATCCTGGCCGGGATCGGCTACGCGCTCCTCGGGGCAGCCGCCGAGCGGCTGGCGTCCGTCTGGCCTGCCGATGAGGCCAGTCGCCGCCGCCCCGGATGGCGGACCGCGCTCCTCGCGTTCGCCGCCGCCATCGCCGCTGGCGGACTGGTGTGGCGGGCGCAGCTTCCCGCGTGGGCGACCGGTGTCGACCTGGCGATGCTCGCGTTGATGGTCGGGCTGACTGCCACCGACCTTGATCAGCGCCGCCTCCCGCACCTGCTGCTCGATCCGTTGATCGCGCTCGCTGTCGTGTTCGTGCCCTTCAATCCGAGCGTGAAGCCGCTCGATGCGGTGATTGGCGCGGCATCGTCGCTGGCCCTCCTCTGGGTTCTCGGCCGCGTCGTTCGCGGTGGTCTGGCAACCGGTGACCTGTACCTGACGGCCCCGATCGGCCTGCTGCTCGGTTGGCCGTCGGTCTTCGTCGCGCTCTTCGTCGCGGCCCTGTTGTCGGCAGCCGCCAGCCTGTTGCTGCTCGCCAGGGGGAGTGTCGGCCTGAAGAGCTATATCCCGTTCGGCCCGTTCCTGGTTGCCGGCGCCGTCGCCACACTCCTCCGGGAGCCACAGCTGCTGGGCCAGCTCGCCGCACTGCTGCCGATCCGCTGACGAGGAGGCGGTTGGTCGCTCGCCGCGACCGGCCGCCTCCGCTATGCTGTCGGCGTTGCCCACGTCCGGGTCGGTCGACGCGCGAGCGTCCCCCCGCGTTCGGACTGCCCTGACACCAATTTGCGGAGCTCGATGTCGACCGTCCGTCACCGTTTCGCCGTCTGTTCAGCGATCCTGCTCCTCGGCGTCGTGCTTTTTCCGACCTCACGGACCGATCCGGTCAAGGCCGGCGACCCGCTGAACGATGCCGTTGCCCAGCAGACGCAGCTGGCCCTCGCACTGGCTGCGCAGAACGCGCACCTGGCCACGCTGGCACGCCAACAGGCTGAGCTGTCGGCCAGCCTGCAGCGGATCGGTGGTGACCTGTCCAGGGTCGGCCTCCAGATCGACAGCGCGGCGCGGCAGCTCGATCGTCTCACCGCGCAGCTCAACGCCGCGCGGGCCGACCTGCGCCGCTACCAGTCGCAGATCGCGTCGCTGGCCACGGATCTGAAGCGCGTGGCTGCCGATATCGTCGCCACCCGGACGCAGCTGACCGGTCGCGAGGCACTGCTCCAGGAGCACCTGCGTGCGGCCTATGAGCAGAGCCAGACCTCGGTCCTCGAGGTGCTCTTGTCGAGTGGCTCCTTTGGCGCGGCGACGAACCAGCTTGGCTTCATGCTGACCCTGTCCGATGAGGACCGGCGTCTCGCGGACGAGATCCGCCAGACACGGGCGCGCCTCGAGGTGCGCCAGCAGACGCTGCGGGACGGGGGAGCGGGCCTGGCGAGGCTCCGCGAAGGAGCCAAGACGCGCGCCGCCGCCCTCAAGGCGGAGCAGCTCCAGGTCGAGGCGGCTCGCCGGGCGCTGGCCGTCAAGCAGGCGCAGCTGCGCGACATCCAGCAGGCTCAGGCAGCCAACCTTGCGGCCAAGACGCGGACGGCCGAGCAGCAGCAACGCCTGATCCAGGCCCAGCTCCGCGCCCTCCAGGGACAGCAGCAGCTGGTCGAACAGCTGAAGGCGGCGTCGCGCTCGCTGGCCGCGGACTACACCGGCCGCTTCGAGTGGCCGCAGGAGGGCAGCTTCGTCGTCACCCAGGAGTTCGGGCCGACCCGGGTCGGCGTCGAGCCGCCCGCCAACGTCGGCGGCACCTACTACCCCCACTACCACTCCGGGATCGACATCTCCAACCTGGGCGGCTGCGGCGCCCCGATCTACGCCGCCGCGGACGGCACCGTTCTGCGGGATGGCCGGCCCAACCTGGCATACGGCGACACGGCGGTCGGGGTGATCATCGGTGACTCGCAGTCGCTGCAGACCTGGTACTGGCATCTGGCCGCCGAGATCGTCAGCGTCGGGCAGGTGGTCCACGCCGGGGACCTGATCGGCTACGAGGGAAGCTCCGGGATGTCCACCGGCTGCCACCTCCATTTCCAGCTGATGGCCAACGGCGTCCCGGTCAACCCGAGGGCCTTCCTGCCCTGACGGTGACCATGCGCGGGGCGCTCATCGGCGCCGCGGAGCACGTCTCGTCCGCCCTTCCTCGCTCGACCACCGCGCGATGTGCTGCTACCGTAGCCCGTTGAATGCACCCCGCCATGCAGCGGCGCCGTCATCGGTTGATGATCCGCCGCACGACGGCGCGCCGGAGCCCGCGGCGCGGTCTCGCCACGTTTCTCCTGTTCGCGCTCGTATTTTTCGGGCTGCTGTTCGGCGGCACGACGCTCGGGACGGCGGGCGGCCTGCTGGCCGGCTACAACTACTTCGCCAGCGGCCTGCCCGATCCGCATCTCCTCGACAACATCCAGCTCCCGCAGACGACATACGTCTACGACCGCACCGGGAGCAAGCTGCTGGCGCGCTTCGAGTGCCAGAACCGCCAGGAAGTCACCTTCGCCGATGTCCCGAAGTTCGTGGCCGATGCGACCGTTTCCGCCGAGGACCGCACCTTCTGGACCAATGACGGCATCGACTACGCCGGAGTCGGCCGGGCGGCGATCGCCAACCTGAAGGCCGGCGGTGTCGTGCAGGGCGCCTCGACCATCACCCAGCAGGTGATCAAGTACTCGAACTCGGTGAAGGCCGCCAGCGAGGCGATCAAGCCGCAGCAGAGCTCCGCCCCACGCGCCTCGGGTGCGCCGCAGCCGTCCCAGCAGCCGAACCCGCAGGCCGACGACCAGGTGTGCAAGCCACCGCAGGCCGACTTCCTCAACGGCCGCAGCCTGGCCGACAAGATACGCGAGGCGATCCTGGCCCGGGAGATGACGGCCGCCTATCCCGGTCGAGCCGGAAAGCAGCGGATCCTCGCCACCTACCTCAACCTGATCTTCTATGGCAACGGCTCGTACGGGATCAAGGCGGCGGCCGCCAACTACTTCGGGATCACCGACCTCTCCAAGCTGACGCTCGCGCAGTCCGCGTTCCTGGCGGGGATCCCGCAGCTGCCGACCGCCTACGACCCGTACATCAACAACCGCGGTCCGGCGCGAGCCATCACTCGGCGCAACGATGTGCTCGACGCGATGCTGCACGAGAGGTACATCACCAAGGTCGAGCACGACAAGGCGGTGGCCACCACCTGGCAGCAGATGAAGCCCCAGCGGGTCACCAGCGTGCTGCTCGAGCCGCAGTTCACGTATCGGGTCCAGAGTGAGGCGGAGCAGATCCTCGCGCGGCTGGGGGTCAAGGACCCGGCCGCCGCGGTGCGGACCGGTGGCTATCGGATCACGACCACGCTCGACTATCCGCTGCAGCAGGTCGCCAAGGCCCAGGTCAGGCAGTGGGTCGAGGCGCTCGTCGACAAGAATGTGCACAACTCCGCCCTGGTCGCCATCAACTCGGCGACCGGCGAGATCGTCGCGTACGTCGGAAGCGTCGACTACTACAACCGCAAGGATCCGCGCGTCCAGGGCCAGTTCGACGTCGCCGGGCTCGGACGCCGCCAACCGGGCTCCGCGTTCAAGCCGGTCACCTACAGCTCGGCTTTCAAGGCCCGCAAGGCCACCGTCTCGACGATGCTGGTCGACGCCCTGACCGACTTCGGCGGTGGCTATCTGCCGACGAACGCCGATGTCAAGGAGCACGGCCCGGTGCTGGCCACCGACGCACTGCGTTACTCGCTCAACATTCCGTCGGTGCAGATGCAGTACCTGGTCGGGCCGGAGACCACCTCGCGCTTCGCGGAGTCCATGGGGGTGGCCAGCCGCAACTACCTGATGGGCCAGGATCCGGGGCTGACGTTGACGCTCGGATCGGTGCCGGTAAACCTGACGAACATGACCCAGGCGTACAGCGTGTTCGCCGCGCAGGGCAGCCTCCATCCGGCGACCACCATCCGGGAGGTGCGCGATCGGAACGGCCGGGTGATCTACAGCCTGAAGGACAACGGACCGCAGACCTCGCAGCCGTTGAAGCCGGCGGAGGCGTACCTGACCCATTGGATCCTGGAGGGCAACACGGACCCCGCCCGCAACCTGCTGTGGGGGACCCGCACCCAGCTCAACACCGTTGATGGCCAGCGTCGGCCGGCCGGCTTCAAGACCGGGACGACCAACGACTTCCGGGACGTGTCGGCGTTCGGCTACGTGCCGGGCAGCCTGGTGACCGGCATCTGGATGGGCAACAACAACCAGGAGCCGATGTCCAACGCGCTGGGGGTCGGGCTGTTCAGCGCGGACGGGCCGCTGTATCTGTGGCATGACTTCATGGACCAGGCTCTCAACAAGGCCTGGGACTGGAACGGGAAGCGAGCGGTGCCCCAGACCGCGTTTCCGCAACCCCCGGGGATCACCACGGCCAGCGTCTGCAGATTCAGCGGCATGGCCGACAGCGGCAACTGCGGCCTGACCCAGAGCATGCCGTTCCTGGACGGCACGGTGCCAGCGGTCGACAACGTGCACGGCAAGGGGTGCTTCGATATCGTTGCCGAGGTCCGCGGCGCGACGCCGCAACGGCCCGACAAGTGGGTGACGGCGGCGCAGACCTGGGTCGATCGGCTGGTCAACGGGCAGTGGGGCGCGCGCGGCAGCGTCGAGGATCTCAAGACCCGCCCGGACCAGGTGCGGTTCCAGATCGCGCGCCTGTACGGCAACTCC
>JALYXZ010000054.1 GCA_030946825.1 Chloroflexota bacterium
GGACCCGTGGTGATGGTGACCTTGGTCTGGCCCCAGCCGCCCGCAGCAAGGTCCGCCACGATGCCGTTGGCGGGGTTCTTATCGGTGTCGAACAGGACGCGGGTGTAGCTGCGCCCGGCCCCGCGGCCGCTGTAGATCAGCGCGTTCAGGCCGTATCGGTCTGTCCCGAAGTCCAGGACTCGCATCCGCACCGAGATCGGCGGCAACGTGCTCTTCGGCAGGTTCGTCCAGCCGTCGGCGGTGGCCAGCGTGGTCCCCGCGTACGCCGGGTTGGGCGGGTAGCTGGCGTTGTTGAGACCCGGATGGTCGACGTTCGAATCGAACTGCAGCCCAAGGCCACTGATGAACGACGCGTCGTCGAGCGGCGCCGGCTGGACGTAGTTGGTGGTCACCCCGCGACCGGAGAAGAAGCTGCGGAAGTCGACCACCGGGCCGCTGATCGGAGCGTCGCGCCCGCCGGGCCACTCGACCAGCGCGACCTTCTTGCCGGCCTTCTCCCAGGCCTGCGCGGCCGTCTCGGCCAGCAGGCTGCCGGTCCCGAACGCGGAGGTGCCCTGCGAAAAGTCGGTGCCGCTCCTGTGGAAGGTGTTGTTGGTGGTGCCGGTATCCGACACCCAGGCGCCGGTGGCCATCGTTGTTCCAGCCCGCGCCCGTGTTCGGCGGCGCCTGGCTGATCATCCCGGTGGCGCTCTTCACACCGCGCTTGAGCAGCGCCGCAAAGGTGGAGAACTGCCTCGGGTTGGACGCCACGTAGCGCTCCACCAGGTCCTGGCGCATGCCGTCGGAGGCAAAGAAGATGGCACTCTGGGAGCGCGCCGGCGGGGGATTGCCCTTTGCCGCAGCCGGCTGGCTGACCGCGGGGGCGCCGGCAAGCAGCGCGAGGACCAGCGGCAGGCTGAAGAGTCGTCGAACACGCAGGTGGCGCACCAGGTCTCCCTCCGAGATGCTGCGGTACGGGCAAGCCCAGATGAGTCGGGCGATTCCCGCCTTCGGATGCCAGGGCACGCCCATCCTAACCCGGACGGGTCAAGGAGGCATCAAGCGGGGATCAAACCGATGACCCGCCCGGATCCGGATTCGGGTAACATCCGTGACGTCGGCCATCGAGACGTGAGCTTTGGGCTTGGAAACGCCCGGTTTCCGCCGGCTGGCTGACGGCACCGAGATCCTGTTGCGCAGACGCGTGCCACCTCATCGGAACACGCACGCGGAGCACACCATGCGAATCCTGCTGATCGGCGTCGGAACGGTGGGTGAGGCGATCGCCGTCCTCGCCGCCCCCCACGACTGGTGCGAGCTGATGGTGCTCGCCGATTACGACCTCTCCCGCGCAGAGACCATCCAGCGGCGTGTGGGCAATGCGGCCCGCTTCCCCGCTGAGCGTATCGACGCGCGCGACCCCGCGGCGATCGCCGACCTCGCGCGCCGCCATGACGTCGACCTGGTGATGAACGCGGTCGATCCGTCGTTCGTGATGCCGATCTTCGAGGGCGCCCTGGCGGCACGCACCAACTACATGGACATGGCGGTCAGCCTCTCCAAGCCGCATCCCGACGACCCGTTCCGGACACCTGGCGTGAAGCTCGGCGAGGAGCAGTTCGCTCGGGACGGGGAGTGGCGCGCGGCCGGACGCCTCGCCCTGCTCGGGATGGGAATGGACCCCGGCCTGACCGATGTCTTCGCCGCGTACGCGGCCAGGCATCTGTTCGACGAGATCGACGAGGTCCACATCCGCGACGGCGGGGACCTGCGGATCGAGGGCTACGCCTTCGCACCGGTGTTCAGCATCTGGACCACGATCGAGGAGTGCCTCAACCCGCCGATCATCTGGAACGACGGCCGCTGGCAGACCACCGAGCCGTTCAGCGCACCGGAGATGTTCCCCTTTCCGGAAGGCATCGGCCCGGTCGAGTGCGTGAACGTCGAGCACGAGGAGGTGGTCATGGTCCCCCGGGCCGTGGATGCCAGGCGCGTCACGTTCAAGTACGCCCTCGGCTCCGACTTCATCGAGAAGTTGCGCACCATCCATGCGCTGGGCATGGATTCGACCCGCAAGGTGAGCGTCAAGGGAGTCGAGGTCGCGCCGCGGGATGTCCTGGCCGCGATCACCCCGGACCCCGCCAGGCTCGGCGACAGGATGGTCGGGCGCGCCATCGTGGGCACCTGGGTCATCGGCCGAAAGGACGGAAACCCTCGCGAGGTGTTCCTGTACCAGATGACCGATGCCTCCCGCACGTGGGGCGACCTCGGTCTGCAGGCGGTCGCCTGGCAGACCGGCTTCAACCCGGTGATCGCCATGCAACTGCTCGCCAACGGCG
>JALYXZ010000154.1 GCA_030946825.1 Chloroflexota bacterium
CCGTACCGGGGTCAGCGGCTCTCTTGCGAGGCAAGGGGAGACGAGGCCATCGGCGCATCTCTCGCCCAGCGTCGAGGTCTCGCCGCGAGGAGCGCGAGGGAGACAAGGAGGACGCCCTTCGAACGGCATCAAGTGTCGGCTTCGACCGACGGTTGGGGGGATCTCTACCGATTAAGGAGCATGAGATGCGCAAGAAGCATCCCGGCGCACGGCTCGTCATCGGGCTGATCACGCTGAGCCTCTTCGCGATGCCGCAGGCGAGCCTCGCCTCGAGCCACCGCGAAGCACCGCTCATCGCGAACGACCCGACGGCGGACAACACCGATCTCTACGCCTTCGTCAGTCCGGACAGGCCGGACACGGTGACGATCGTGGCCGACTACATCCCGCTCGAGGAGCCGGCCGGCGGCCCGAACTTCACGAACTTCGATCCCAACGTCCTGTACGAGATCAAGGTCGACAACACCGGCGACGCCGTCCCGGATGTCACCTACCAGTTCCGCTTCCGGACGAGCATCCGCAATCCCGCCACGTTCCTGTACAACACCGGCCCGATCACATCGCTGACCGATCCGGACTGGAACATCCGCCAGACCTACAGCGTGACACGCATCGACCGCACCGGGTCACACCTGGTGCTGGGGAATGGCGTCGTCGCTCCGGCGAACATCGGTCCGCGATCGACCCCCAACTACGGGACGCTCGCGAGCGGCGCGACCGCCTCGATGGCGGGCGGCGGCGGACAGGTCTTTGCCGGGCCGCGTGACGACCCGTTCTTCGTGGACCTCGGGTCGATCTTCGACCTCGGCGGCCTCCGTCCATTCAACGCCGCGCACCTGATCCCGCTGGGAACCGCTCCGGGCGTCGACGGCGTGGGCGGGTTCAATACCCACTCCATTGCGATCCAGGTTCCCAAGAAGCTCCTGTCGCGGAATGGCGTGGCACCCACCAGCATGGACGCCTCGAACGCCGTGATCGGTGTCTGGGCGACCGCCAGCCGGCAGTCGACCCGCGTCCTGAACCTCAATGGCACCACCTCGAACAGCGGTCCCTGGCGCCAGATTTCGCGCCTGGGCAACCCGCTCGTCAACGAGGTGATCATCCCGGTCGGCATGAAGGACTACTGGAACTCCCAGCAGCCAAAGGACGACCGCCAGTTCGAGAAGTACTTTGGCACCGGCTCCACACCGCTCGAGCTTGCAGGTCTCGTGAACCTGCTCTATCCGAGCCTGCCGAATGCCCGGACCACGCACCGCGAGGACATCGAGCAGATCCTCCTGCAGGGGCTGCCCCTGCCGGGAGGCCACAACCTGAACAGCACCGGACCGGCGCACGCGGACATGCTGCGGCTGAACATGGCGATCGCGCCATGCACCGCCGACAGCGCGACCGATGACACCGGGAAGTGCTCTCGGCTCGGCGTCCTGGATGGCGACCTGGCCGGCTTCCCCAATGGTCGTCGGCTCACCGACGACGTCACCGACATCGAGCTGCGCGCCATCGCCGATGGCTACGGCGCGTTCGTCAACTCGGTCTACAAGTCGTTCACGCCCAACAACTCTCCGAACAATCAGGTCGGGGACGGCGTCAACCAGAACGACAGGCCGTTCCTGTCCAGCTTCCCGTATGTCGCGCTTCCGAACCCGGGGTACGAGCACATGCATCACCCGGTCGGATCCACGAGCACGGGCTTCCTTCCCTAGCAGCGGACCGATGGTGGGAGTCGCCCGGGTGGCGACTCCCACCCTCACCCTCAGGACGTGATGTTCGATGACTGACCTTGAAACCAAGGGCCCACGCCTCATCGCTGTGATGACCCTGACCGCACTGTTGCTCGGCGCCTGCGCTCCGCAGGCATCGGTGCCGCCGTCGGCTGCCGAAGTCCCGGTGCCGGTCGCAGCCGTGGGTGCGGGTCGGACCGAGAAGACAATCCTCAAGCTTCAAGCCCAGTTGCGGGCCAACCCCGACGACCTCCGGGCGACGGTTCTCCTTGCCGAGGCCTATCTCCAGCGGGCGCGCGAAACGGCGGATCCCGGCTGGTACACCCGGGCCGACGCGCTGCTGGGCAGCGCGCTTCGCCGTCAACCCGAGAACGTGGAGGCGCTGATCGCCGCTGGTTCGCTCGCCCTCTCACGACACGACTTCAGCCTCGCCCTCCGGCTTGGGGAGCGGGCCGCGCAGCTGAATCCCACCATTCCGCGCATCTACGGCGTGATCGGCGATGCGCAGGTCGAGCTGGGCCGCTACCCCGACGCCGTCGCCACCATCCAGCGCATGGTCGATCTGCGGCCGGACCTTGCCTCGTTCAGCCGCGTCTCCCACCTGCGTGAGCTGTACGGCGACGTCGACGGCGCCATCGCCGCCATGCAGGAGGCGTTACAGGCGGCCGGCCAGGTGAGCGAGAACACCGAATACGTGCGTGTGCAGCTCGGAAACCTCTATTGGCTGAAGGGTCGACTCGCCGAGGCCGAGCGAATCTACCTGCAGTCGCTGGAACTGGTCCCGAATTACATTCAGGCGCTGGCCGGCGAGGCGCGCCTGCGCGTCTCCGAGGGTCGCCTCGGCGAGGCGGTGACGCTCTACCGCCGCGCGGCCGAGCAGGTTCCTCTCCCCGAACTGGTGATCCCGCTCGGCGAGACACTCGAGGCAGCCGGCCGGACCGCCGAGGCGGAGCGCGAGTACGCGCTGGTCGACACCATTCAGAAGCTGCTCGCGGCGAACGGCGTGAAGACCGATCTCGAGATGGCGCTGTTCGTGGCGGACCACCGGCACGATCCCGCGCGCGCCCTGCGTCTGGCGCGCATTGCCTACCGCGACCGGCCCGGAGTACGGGGCGCCGACGCGCTGGCATGGGCGCTGTACCGCGCCGGGCAGCTTCCCGAGGCCCTTCGGCGATCGTCCGAGGCGACCCGGCTGAAGACCGCGGATCCCATGATCCTGTACCACGCCGGGATGATCGCCTACGCGGCCGGTGACTTCCGGCTGGCACGCTCGAGGCTGAGCGCGGCGTTGGCGCTCAACCCTCACTTCTCTCCCCTCGCCGCCCCGATTGCGGCGCGCACCATGGCAGCCCTCGAGGCGCGCCGATGACCGGGATCCGGCGCCGATCATCGATGATCCTGCTCGGACTCGCGGTCATGGCCGTCCTGGCCTTCGCCTGGCCGCCGGCCACTAGCGCGCATCCGCTTGGGAACTTCACGATCAACCTCTACACTCGGCTCGTCGTCGCCGGCGACCGGCTCCTGGTCCGTCACGTCATGGACATGGCCGAGATCCCGACCTTCGCCGAGCGCCAGCAGATGGACCTCGATGCCAATGGCGCGATATCGCCGGGCGAGCGCGCCGCGTATCTTGCCGGGCGGGGCGCGGAGATCCTGTCGGGGCTGTCGGTGCGGATCGGGAGCGACCGCGCGGCACCATCG
>JALYXZ010000163.1 GCA_030946825.1 Chloroflexota bacterium
CCGCCTCTACTTCGAGCCGCTCGACACGGAGAGCGTGCTGGACGTCATCGATCACGAGCGGGCGCTCACCGGCGAGCCTCCCCACGTGGTGCTGACCTTTGGAGGACAGACCGCCATCGACCTCGCCCGCGACCTCGCTTATGCCGATGTGCCGATCGCCGGCCTGACCGCCGACGCGATCGAGGTCACCGAGGATCGCGAGCGCTTCGCTCAGCTGCTCGAGCGGCTGGGGATCGACGGGCCGCGCGGGCGGCTCGCCACGGATGCCGGGGAGCTGCGCACTGCCGCCATCGGGCTGGGTCTTCCGGTCATCGTCCGCCCGTCGTGGGTGATCGGTGGCCGCGGCATCGCCATCCTGCGCTCTTCGAGCGATGTCGCCGCCTATCTCGCGACCGATGTCGGCTGGCCGATCCGCGTCGACGAGCTGGTCCAGGGAATCGAGCTCGACGTGGATGCCATCACCGACGGCCGCGAATGGTGTGTCCCGGTCATCGTCGAGCAGCTCGACCCGCCGGGAGTCCATTCCGGCGACAGTCTTGCGGTGCTTCCCCCTCAGCGCCTGTCCCGCGAGCTTCAGGAGCGGGCTGCGGAGGCGGCTGGCAGGATCGCCTTGGCGCTGGGGATCCGCGGCATCCTGAACGTGCAGATGATCGTGGATGAGCATCGGGTGGTGGTGATCGAGGCCAACCCGCGCGCGAGCCGCACCGTCCCGGTGGTCGCCAAGACCACCGGGCGCGACATCGTCGCCGCAGCGGTCCGCTGCGCGCTCGGCGCGTCGCTGGCCGACGTGGGCCTCGCGGCCGGCCTGCTCGCGGACGGACCGATGGTCGGCGTCAAGGCGCCGGTCGGCTCGCTCTGGCGCCTGCCCGGGGTGGATAGCGCCGTCGGGCCAGAGATGCGCTCGACCGGCGAGGTGCTGGGGCTGGCAGACAGCTACGAGGAGGCTCGCCGGGCGGCAGGGGAAGCGGCCGCGGCCCACCAGCACTGAGAAGAGAGAGCGCCGCGGCGATCGGGACGGAGGGCCCTGGCCACCGCGGCGACTCCCTCACGACACACCGAACGCTGACCACGACGCTCCGACGACCGAGAAATGCCACCTCAGGCCCGAGCTTCCGTCGGCGACGGGGCCGTCCGAAGCGTCAACGGTCAGGTCTGTCGTTCGATTTGTCACCAGCCTCGGTAGCAGGGGCCGTGCCACCCCGCCCGGCCCAGCGGCGGTCTGGGGTCAGCGACCGCGCGTTGACCGACGGGCCGGCTGGGCGCGCCGCTGAGCGGCCAGCCGGCGCCGGATGTAGCCCCCATAGAAACCGCCGAAGACGCCGAGCACGAGCTGGAAGAAGCCGGTGGTGATCACATACAGCGCAAAGCTGGCGGTGGCCAGCAGCTTCAGGGTCCCTGTGCCCCCCTCCGTTCCGAGCAGGTAGACCACGCCGCCGAGATACAGCGCGTAGCCGACGACCGAGGCGGCCAGGCCGAAGAGCCACGGGCGCTCCCAGCCGAACCAGCCCGCGCCGATGAGCGCGGCGAAGGAGATTCCGGTGGCGACCAGGTTCAGCACCGTTCCCTGGTACAGGTTGGAGAGGAGGTAGCTGAGGCCGAACAGGATGCCGGCCGGGATCCAGATCACGAACCGCCGACGGAGGAGCCAGAGGCCCGACCGCAGGCCATGGGTGCGGACCGAGCCCCGGTCCTCGAAGCCGGCAAGCGGATCTGGGCGGTTCGGGAGCGGCGGGGCGGCGGGCAGGATGCGCTCGAGCAAGCCGCCCGACGGTCGCGGTGGCGGGGTCGCCGCCGGCACATCGTCGAGCACATCGGTCCCCAGCCGTCCCTGGGCGGCAAGCCGGGCGCGGCGACGTGCCTCGGCACGAGATGCCTCGTCGCGGCGGGGGGTTCGGGTCGACATGGGCGCCGATTGTACGCGAACGGGTGAGCTCGACCCCGGCCGATGAGAGGGAGCTCGGGGCGCGCGCTAAGCCACCGATAAGCGGCCGGTCATCGGTGGTGTCCGATCCTCCGCCGACGCCTCCGTCGGATTGGAGGTTTCGCCGTGTCCGTCGTCCCGCGTTTCCGCTGGCTTGTGCCCGTCCTGGCCGCAGTCGCCGTCACCGCCGCCGCGGGCTGGCCGGTGGCCGCGTACCTGGATCCGGGGCCGCCCGCCCCTGCCGTCCGGCCCGACCACCTCGTCATCAGCGAGCTGCTCACGGGCGCTGCGAGCGCCTCCGACGAGTTCGTCGAGATCTTCAACCCGACGGCGCGCGACCTCGCGCTCGATGGCCTCGAGCTGGTGTACGCCACGGCCAGTGGAAGCTCGCTGACGCGCAAGGTCGGCTGGCCCACGTCGGGTGCCGCCGTGGTCCCTCCCGGGCGCCACCTGCTGGTTGCAAACCAGGCGGGGAGCTTTGCCTCGATCGCCGACCAGCTGTATGCCGGCGGCCTCGCCGCGACCGGTGGCAGCATTGCGCTGCGCGTGGCTGGAGCGAGCTCAGCCGTCGACGCAGTGGGCTGGGGGAATGCCGCGGTGGCGTGGCGGGAGGGAAGCGCGGCCGTCGCACCGCCGCCCGGTGCCAGTCTCGAGCGGCTGCCGGGAGGCGCGGCTGGGAGCTGGCAGGACACGGACGACAACCTCGCCGACTTCCGCATCCTTGAGAATCCTGCGCCGGAGAACGGTGCTGCTGCCGCCGTGCCGCCGCAGACGCCGGGCGCCTCGCCGTCCGCCACGACGGGAGCCGCCACCGCGGCTCCGAGCGCGCCCGTGCCGAGCAGCCCCTCTCCGAGCGTGCCGGGTGACACGGGTCCGCCCCGCCCGACGCCGTCCTGGTCGCCGGCACCGACCTCCGACCCCTCATCGGCGGATGGCTCGACGCCACCCACGACAGCTTCGGTCGCTCCCAGTCTTCCCATCACGCCCAGCCCGGTCCCGTCCGACGAGGCCATCCCATCGCCGCCCGCGACGCCGGAGCTGGTAACGGGCATCGCGGATGCCCGCGCGCTGTCTGACGGGAGCCAGGTAACGGTCATCGGCGTGAGCCTCACTGACTCCTCATTCAGCGACGGGGGAGGGTACCTCGCCGATCCGACCGGCGGGATTGCGGTCATCGGCGGCTCGCCGTTCTCGCGCGGCC
>JALYXZ010000169.1 GCA_030946825.1 Chloroflexota bacterium
CGCGTGGGCCGGCGGCAGAGGCGGTGCCTGCCGGCGCCAGGCCGGCGACCAGCAGCAGCGCGGCCAGCAGCGCCAGGCCGGCGGGGCGGCGGGACGAGGACGGACGACGGGCCGGAAGCATCATTGCGCCAAGAGTCCCTGCAGCTGCTGGAGGACGGAGTCGGTCACCACGGCGGTCCCGCCCAGGACGACGGCCCGTGTCGCCCCCAGGCGCTTGATCTCCTGCTGCACCGGAACTGGAATGCTTGAGCCCGACACGAGCAGCAGCGGTGCCCCGGCTCGTGCCGCCGCCGGGCCGCCGGCGAGCGCATCGGGGTAGTTCATGCCGTTGGCGATGAACACCGTGGATGCGGAGGAGTAGGTCGCGACGGAGATCGCGATCGCCGTGCCGAAGCGGTCCGCCCCGGCGAGCCTGGTGACGCTCCCGACGGTGAACTTCCCGGCGGCTGCAGCCACCGCATCCGGGACGGCGCCCGTGCCTCCCAGAATGACGATCGACGCGGGACGCAGGCGGGCCAGCTCCGTGGCCGTTACGGCCGGAAGGCCGGCCGGATCGACGAGCAGCACCGGTCCGCCATGCCGGCCGCTCATCGGTGCGGCGGCGAGCGCGTCGGGGAACGTCGTCCCGGTGGCGAGATATGCGACCGGCACCCCGGGGCTGAAGCTTGCCGCCGAGACCGCTGCTGCAGTCTGGTAACGATCGGCGGATCCGATGCGCACCACGCTGCCGCCGGGCGTGTACCGGGCGAGCATCAACCGGACACTCTCGGAAACCGCCGCGGCCGAGCCCACGAGCACGATTCGGCCCGGAGTGAGGCGCGTCAGCTCGGCCGCCGTGGCGGCAGGCACGGCGCTCGGGCCGACCAGCAGCAGTGGCGCGCCCGTCGCCGCCGCAGCCGAGCCGGCCGCCAGCGCATCGGGGAAGTCAAAGCCGGTCGCCACGTAGGCAGTCGGCACTCCCGGCGGGTACGAGGCGGCGGAGATGGAGGCGGCGGTCGCGAAGCGGTCGCTGCCGCTGTAGCGAGCCACCGGGTTGACCGGGGCTGGCGGCGGCGGCGCGTTGGGGTTGGCAACGCTTGCGGCCGGGTTGCCGGCGAAGGCGTACCAGTAGCCAATCGTGCCCGCGTAGTCCGGCGTCCGCTGCATCCAGACCTGATCGCCGACCGCCTGAGGATGCACGAACCGTCGCAGCACCCCCGGGCTGAAGCCGTTCCCGGCCTTGAAGATGTCCCCATACGTGGTGGTCGGCTGGGTCAGCAGCAGTTGGGTCAGCTTGGCCGATCCCTGCCACAGGTCGGTGGCGTAGTAGGTGCCGCCCATGCGCAGGATGGTGCGCGAGTAATACGCGACCCGAGCCAGCGCGGTCTGCTCGGAGGCGGGGCTCGCGGCCTCGTTCTCGCCTGCGCCCGGCGCATAGCAGGCGTTCGAGTAGATCATCGCAAAGCCGGCAGCGGGCTTGACGTTCGCCCCGACCCACGACTCACCGTAGTACTTCAGCACCCGGTCGGTGCAACCCGCAGTGCGCCCCGCCCACGCCACCGCAGGGTTCCGGAGCCCCCAGCCGTTGGTGACGTTGGGATCGAGGACCGCGCTGTAGGGATTCGGATAGCCGCTGCCGTGGCCCAGGTACACGATGATCGACGCTCCCGCGGTGGCGGCCAGGGCGTCGGCCGGGGTCGCGCAGTAACGCATGTCGACGGTGGCACCCGCCGCGCGCGCAGCGGCCGCGATGTTGGTGGCAAAGGGCAGATAGGTGCTGTCCGTGATGGCCGTCGGGCCTACCAGGATGGCGACCTTGGGGCCGGCCGCGCGGCCGGTGGCGGGTGTGCCGGCCATCAGGCCGGCGGCGAGCAGGGCAGCGGCAACGAAGGTGGCGACGGGGGCCGGGACGTGCAATGCGGGGACCTCGGGACAGGGGATGGCGGCGACACTCCGGACGCTATCGGTCGAGGCCCGTGAGCGACATGGCGCGATGGTCCGCGCACCCCGCGCGGACGATGTGCCCATGTGCGGCGGCGCAACGGAGAAACGCAACGCCCGCTCGATGGTGGGTGCGTGCCCGCCGGGTCAGCGTTGGGTGAAGGAGGTGACCACCAACAGGCGTTCGAGCCGGTTGAAATCGAGGGCGGGTCGGACGAAGCCGGTCCGGGTCAGCGCGTTGGTGTCCTGCTGGATGGCCTGGATGGTGCCGATCAGCAGTCCCTTGGGGTAGGCGCTGCGCCCTGCGGCGCCGAGCACCAGGCCGGCGCTGATCACGGTGTCGCCCACCGCCAGCCGCTCCGTGACCGGCACGTTGACGAGTACCAGCTGGCCGCCGAGCTGGCCCTGGATCTCACCCAGCGCCCGGCTCTGCTGGTCGGCAGCGACCACGGTCGAGCGCGTATCAACGATGAATCGGACCCGGGCCGTGTCGCTGTCAGACGAGACGACGATCCCGGCGAGCGCGCCGGCGCCGTCGGCGCTGCCGACCACCGGCATCCCGGCCCGGACGCCATCGTGCGTCCCTGCGTCGATCCCGACCTCCCAGGTGAAGTTGCTCGGATCGCGGCTGATGATCCGCACCGGCAGCAGCTTCATGTCCAGCGACTTCGTCAGGCCCAGCAGCTGGCGGAGCGTGCTGTTCTCTGCGGCCGCCTCCTGCAGCTGAGCCATCCGCTGCTGCGTGCCGGCCAGCTCACGCTGCAGCCGATCGTTCTCGCTGCGGAGCCGGTCGATCTCTCCGACCGCCCGGAACAGGCCCGCGATTCCGCTGCCGATGCCGGCGACCCCGGAGCGGACCGGGTTGAGGGCCCGGGTGCTCGCCTGCTGGAGCATCGCTGCCTGCTCGGTCCGGGAGGAGAGGAGCATCAGCAGCGAGATTATGGTGAACGCGGCGAACAGCAGGCCACTGCGCGAGCGCGGGCGATTCCCGGTCAGCATCGGAGTGGATCCGGCAGCGGCATCACGCTCATTCTGCCCGCGCGGCGTGCCGGGCGGTCAGCGCGGGGGGCGCGTGTAGTGCTCGCTGACCAGGACCCGCTCGAGCTGATCGAGCTCCTCCAGCACGCGCCCGGTGCCGCGCACCACGCAGGTGAGCGGGTCATCGGCGATGTGGACCGGCATCTGCGTGGCTTCTGCGACCCGCTTGTCGAGCCCACCGAGCAGCGCCCCGCCGCCGGCGAGCACGATCCCCTGATCCATGATGTCGGCAACCAGCTCGGGCGGGGTTTCCTCGATGGTCTCCTTGATCGCGTCGATGATCTGGGCCACCGACGGCTCCAGGGCCTCGCGGATCTGGTCTCCTCCGACCTCGACGCTGCGCGGCAGCCCGGTGAGCAGGTCCCGCCCGCGGAAGGTCACGGTCCGCTCGTTGGCCATCGGGTATGCCGATCCAACCGCGATCTTGATCTCCTCGGCGGTCCGCTCGCCCATCAGCAGGTTGTACTCGCGCCGCGCGAAGCTGACGATGTCGACGTCCATCTCGTCCCCGCCGATCCGGATCGAGCGGCTGACCACGATCCCGCCAAGGCTGATGACCGCCACCTCGGTGGTGCCGCCGCCGATGTCGACGATCAGGCTCCCGGTCGGCTCGGAGACCGGCAGCCCGGCGCCGATCGCTGCCGCCATCGGCTCCTCGATGAGCCGCGCCCAGCGAGCGCCGGCATTGATCGTGGCGTCCCGCACCGCGCGCTTCTCGACCTCGGTCACGCCTGACGGGATGCCCACCAGCACCCGGGGTCGCGGGATGCGAGCGTATCGGTCGTGCACCTTCTTGATGAAGTAGCGGATCATCTGCTCGGTCACGTCGAAGTCGCTGATCACGCCGTCGCGGAGCGGGCGAATGGCAACGATGTTCGCCGGCGTGCGGCCGACCATCCGCTTCGCCTCGGCGCCGATGGCGAGCACGTTCTTGGTGCGGGTGTCCATGGCCACCACGCTGGGCTCGCTGATCACGATCCCGCGGTGCCGCACCGTGACCAGGGTGTTGGCCGTGCCGAGGTCGATCCCGACGTCGTGCGAAAGGAGCCCGAGCAGGCCGTCGAAGAATCCCAAGGCGCCTCCGTGGGCTGGTGCGAACGAGCTGTGCGGGGCGACAACCCTACCATGCGCCACCGCGCGACTCCGCGGCCGAAATGCTCGGTTGGTGGCTGCCGGCTACCATGCCAAGGTGACAGATCAGGTGATGGTCAGCGCCCGCGGGCTGCAGAAGCGATTCGGCGAGACCCACGCGCTGCGCGGGATCGATCTGGAAGTGCCGCGAGGATCGATCCTGGCCATGCTCGGGCCGAACGGTGCCGGAAAGACGACCGCTGTCCGGATCCTCACCACGCTCCTGCGGGCCGATGCCGGCGAGGCGACCGTCGCGGGATTCGACGTCAGGACCCAACCGGCCGAGGTGCGACGGCGGATCGGGCTGACCGGCCAGAACGCCGCGGTCGACGAGCTGCTCACCGGGCGCGAGAACCTGGAGATGATCGGACGCCTCTACCACCTGCCGGCCCGCCTGGCGCGACAGCGCGCCGCCGCGCTGCTGGAACGCTTCGACTTGGTCGACGCCGCAGACCGCATCGCAAAGACCTACTCCGGAGGAATGCGTCGTCGCCTCGACCTGGGCGCCAGCCTCGTCGCCGAGCCGCCGATCCTGTTCCTCGACGAGCCGACCACCGGCCTCGATCCGCGGTCTCGCCTGGGCATGTGGGACCTCATCGCGGAGCTGGTGGCGGGCGGCACGACGTTGCTGCTCACCACCCAGTACCTCGAGGAGGCGGACCGGCTGGCGCACGAGATCATCGTCATCGACCATGGCCTGGTCATCGCCCGAGGAACGGCCAACGAGCTGAAGGGCCTGATCGGCGGCGAGCGGCTGGAGGTGACGGTCGCCGAGGGCGATGACCTCGCCGTCGCGGAGCAGGTGCTGGCACGCATCGGCAACGGTCGGCCGACGGTCGAGTCCCGTCTTCGACGGGTCAGTGTCGCGGTCGATGTCCGCCCCGGCATGCTGGCCAGCACGGTGCGCGCCCTGGACGATGCCGGCCTGAACGTCGATGACTTCAGCCTGCATCGACCGACCCTGGACGACGTGTTCCTGAGCCTCACCGGCCGGGGCCAGGCGGACGAAGAGGAGGCCGCATGACCGGCGCCGCCCGTCCCCTCAGCGCCTCCGAGCTCGCCGGAACCTCCGACCTGGCCGCGGGGAATCCGCTGAAGTGGTGGCTCCGCGACTCGGTCGAGATGGTGAAGCGCAACCTGCGCCATGTCCGTCGCACGCCGGAACTGCTGCTGGATGTCACGATCCAGCCGGTGATGTTCGTGCTCCTCTTCCGGTACGTCTTCGGTGGGGCGATCCCGATCCAGGGCACCACCTACGTGAACTACCTGATGGCCGGCATCTTCGTGCAGACCATCGTGTTTGCCGCGATGGGCACCGGAATCCTGCTGGCCACCGACCTGGCCAAGGGCATGATCGACCGATTCCGATCGTTGCCGATGTCCCAGTCGGCGGTGATCACCGGTCGCACCTTCACCGACCTGCTGCGCGGCATGCTGGCCATCGCGCTGATGGCCCTGGTCGGGCTGCTCGTCGGATTCCAGCCGGCCGGCAGCCCCATCGGCTGGGTGGCTGCCACCGCGCTGCTGCTCCTGTTCGGTTTCGCGGTCTCGTGGGTGGGCGTGGCGGCCGGGGCGCTGGTGCGCACGCCGGAGGCGGTGCAGGGCCTGATGTTCGTGGCCGTCTTCCCGCTCACCTTCGCCAGCAGCGCGTTCGTGCCGACCAGCACCATGCCCTCGTGGCTGCGCTTCTTTGCCGAGCATCAGCCGATGACGTTGGTGATCAATGGGGTGCGCGGCTTCATCCTGGGGCGTCCCGACTCGGGAGCGGTGATCGGCAGCGCGGCCTGGGCGATCGGGCTGGTCGCCGTCTTCTTCCCCCTGGCGCTGGTGCTCTATCGACGGCGGACCTCCCGCTAGCGCCATGCCGTCACGGCTCGATCTCCTGGCACCGCCACGCGCGGACGCCGAGCGCCTTGCCCGCGGTGAGCACCATGACCCGCACGCGATCCTCGGCGCGCATCCGGCGGAAGACGGCATCGTGGTGCGAGCCTTCCATCCCGCCGCCGCGGGCGCAACGGTCCTGACCCCGGGTGGCCCCCACGAGATGCAGAGCGTGGGGAACGGGATCTGGGGCGCCCTGCTTCCGGACAGCGACGGCGGCGCTGTCGACACGCGTTACCGGCTCCGCTTCAGCTTCCCCGGCGCGGTCGACGAGCGGACCGATCCGTATCGGTTCGCGCCGACCCTCGGCGAGCTCGACCTGCACCTCATCGGCGAGGGGACGCACGAGCGCCTGTACGACGTGCTGGGCGCGCACCCTCGGACGGTGGACGGCGTCGACGGAGTGGCGTTCGCGGTCTGGGCGCCATCGGCGCGCAGCGTGCGCGTGGCGGGCGACTTCAACCTGTGGGACGGCCGGCTGCTGCCGATGCGCAGCCTGGGCGCCTCGGGCGTCTGGGAGCTGTTCGTGCCGGGGATCAACGCCGGCGAGCTCTACAAGTTCGAAATCCTGGGAGCTGATGGCCAGCTGCGCCTCAAGACGGATCCGCTCGCCTTCAGCATGGAGCTCAGGCCGCTGACTGCGTCGCGCGTCTGGGACCTCGACGGCTTCGCCTGGACCGATGAGGCGTGGCTGCAACAGCGCGCCGAGCGCGATCCGTACCGCTCCCCGATGGCCATCTACGAGGTGCATCTCGGATCTTGGCGCCGCAACGGCGACGGCTCCTGGCTCGGCTACCGTGACGCCGGCCGGCAGCTGGCAGACCACTGCCGGCGGTTCGGCTTCACCCATGTCGAGTTCATGCCGCTCGCCGAGCATCCCTTCGACGGCTCCTGGGGCTACCAGGTGACCGGCTACTACGCCCCCACCTCCCGGTTCGGGACCCCCGACGATGTCCGGGCCATGATCGACGAGCTGCATGCGGCCGGCATCGGGGTGATCCTCGACTGGGTGCCTGCCCACTTCCCGACCGATGCTTTCGCCCTCGCCCAGTTCGATGGCACCGCCCTCTACGAGCACGCGAATCCGCAGCTCGGCCGCCACCCCGATTGGGGCACGCTGATCTTCAACTACGGGCGTCGCGAGGTGCGGAACTTCCTGGTCGCCAACGCGCTCTTCTGGCTGGACCGCTACCACGTGGATGGCCTGCGCGTCGATGCGGTCGCCTCGATGCTCTACCTCGACTACTCGCGCGAGGCGGGCGAATGGGTCCCGAACCGGTACGGCGGGCGGGAGAACCTGGAGGCCATCGCCTTTCTCCGCGAGTTCAACGAGCGCTGCCACGGCCTGTTTCCCGGCATCGTGACCATCGCGGAGGAGTCGACCGCCTTCCCCGGCGTCACGCGGCCCACGTATGCCGGTGGCCTCGGCTTCGGCTTCAAGTGGGACATGGGCTGGATGCACGACACGCTCGACTACTTCAGCCGCGACCCGATCCATCGGCGCTACCACCAGGATCGACTCACCTTCCGCGCCCTGTACATGCACACCGAGCAGTTCATCCTGCCCCTTTCCCATGACGAGGTGGTGCATCTCAAGGGGTCGCTGCTGGCCAAGATGCCGGGCGACGAGTGGCAGCGTTTCGCGAACCTTCGCGCCCTGCTCGCCGACATGTACACCCAGCCCGGCAAGAAGCTGCTCTTCATGGGCAGCGAGCTCGGTGCCTGGCAGGAGTGGAACCACGACGCCGCGCTCCCGTGGGAGCGAGAGCATGAACCGATGCCGGAGGGACTCGGCCGCTTCCTGGCGGACCTGGGCGCCATCTACGCGACCACGCCGGCCCTCTGGCTGTCGGACCCCGATCCTTCAGGCTTCGGCTGGATCGACTGCACCGATGTCGATGCCTCGGTCGTTGCATGGACCCGCGGCACGATCGAGGACGGCGGCTTCATCGTCGCGGTGCACAACCTGACCCCCGTCGTGCGCCACGGCTACCGGCTCGGGATGCCGCGCGTCGGCCGGTACGACGAGATCCTCAACTCGGACTCGGCCCACTACGGCGGATCCAACGTCGGCAATCTGGGAGGCCTCGAGGCGGTCGCCGAACCGTTCCACGGCCTGCCCGCCTCGACCCTGCTGACCCTACCGCCGCTCGCCTCGCTGATCCTCCGGCCGCGCTGAGCTGAAGAGGACGAACGAGCGAGGCGAAACCGGGTAGACGGAGCCGCCGGCCATCGCGGGACCACCGTCGCGGCGCGGAGGCGCCGCCGACGTGGTGTCGAACACCAGTCGCCATCCCGCGGCGCGCGACGCGTCGGAGGCGTCATCGGCGGGCAGCCGGAACTCCGACGTCAGGACGGATGCGTTGAGGATCATCAGCAGGCTGTCATCGACGATCGGCGCGCCCTGCTCGTCGGTCTCCTCGATCGCATCCCCGGCTAGCCGCGCCGCGAGGGTGTGCACGCCATCGGCCGCCCAATCGCGATCCGTCATCTCCGAGCCGTCGGCCCCGTACCAGGTGATGTCCTTGACCGATGAGCCGCCGGTTGGGCGTCCATGGAAGAAGTGGCGCCGGCGAAGAACGGGATGCGTACGGAAGAGGCGCACCAGGCCGGCGGTGAAGTCCAGCAGCGCCTCCTCGCGGGGGCCGAGCTCCCACTCGAACCAGCTGACCGGGCCGTCCTGGCAGTAGGCATTGTTGTTTCCGAGCTGGCTGCGACCGATCTCATCGCCGCCGAGCAGCATCGGCACCCCCTGCGAGAGGAGCAGGCTGGCCAGCAGGTTGCGCCGCTGCCGGTCACGGGCTTCCAGGATCGCCGCATCATCGGTCGGCCCCTCAGCCCCGAAGTTCAGGCTCGCGTTGTGGTCCTCGCCGTCGCGGTTGTGCTCACCGTTCGCCTCGTTGTGCTTTCGCTCGTAGCTGACCAGGTCAGCGAGCGTGAAGCCGTCGTGGGAGGTGATGTAGTTGACCGACGCGTGCGGCTGGCGACCGGAGCGGGCGTACAGGTCGGAGGAGCCTGAGAGGCGGGAGGCGAGCTCCGCCGCCTGTCCGCCGTCGCCGTGCCAGAAACGCCGGACCGTGTCGCGGAACTTGCCGTTCCACTCACTCCAGCCGGCCGGGAAGTTGCCGAGCTGGTGGCCACCGGTTCCAAGGTCCCACGGCTCGGCGATGAGCTTCACGCCGTCGAGCGCCGGGTCCTGGCGGATCTTCTCGAAAAAGCTGCCGAGCCGGTCCAGCTCACGGAAGCCGCGCGCCAGCGCGGGGGCAAGGTCGAACCGGAAGCCATCGACGTGCATCTCGGTGACCCAGTAGCGCAGGCTGTCCGCCACCAGCCCGAGGGCGGGAGGACGCACGGCATTCAGGGTGTTGCCGGTGCCCGTGTAGTCCACGTATCGACGCCGATCCGCGGGATCCAGGTGGTAGTAGGCGAGGTTGTCGATGCCGCGCCAGGCGAGGGTCGGGCCCAGCTGATCGCCCTCCGCGGTGTGGTTGTAGACCACGTCGAGAATGACCTCGATCCCCGCCGCGTGCAGCCGGCGCACCATCTGCCTGAATTCGAGCAACGGATCGTCGCCGGACGCGTATCGGTGCTCGGGTGCGAAGAAGCCGATGGTGTTGTAGCCCCAGTAGTCGACCAGCCCCCGTTCGACCAGGAAGGCCCGGTCGGCGTGCGCGTGGACCGGCAGCAGCTCGACCGCCGTCACGCCGAGACGCGCCAGGTGCGCCAGCGCGGGCTCCGAAGCCAGCCCGGCATAGCTGCCACGCAGCTCGGCGGGGACGTCCGGATGCTGCCGCGTGAATCCGCGGACGTGGACCTCGTAGATCAGCGTCTGCTCCAGCGGCGTGTTCGGCCGGCGGTCGTCCTGCCAGTCGAATGCGGGATCGACCACCACACAGCGCGGCAGCTCCCGCGCCGAGTCGCTGTCGTCGAACGACAGGTCGGCGGCTGGATCGCCGCGCCGGTAGCCGAACAGCCGTGCCGTGGCCGCCACGGCGCCGTCGATGCGGCGTGCGTAGGGGTCCAGAAGGAGCTTGTTGGGGTTGTAGCGGTGCCCCTCTTGGGGCGCGTATCGGCCTTCGACTCGGTAGCCGTAGCGCTGCCCCGGGCCGATCCCCGGCACGTAGGTATGCCACACCAGTTCGGTGCGCTCGACGACGCGGATGCGCCGCTCACTGCCGTCGGGGTCGAACAGGCAGAGCAGCACCCCCTCGGCATGCTCGCTGTACAGCGCGAAGTTGACCCCCTGCCCGTCCCAGGTCGCCCCCAATGGATAGGGG
>JALYXZ010000184.1 GCA_030946825.1 Chloroflexota bacterium
GTGCTGGTTCCCGCGCTCTGGAGCTCCCGCGCGCCGGCGATCAGGGCTCCGTAGGCGGCACGCGCCAGGCCTCCGCCAGTCGATACCCGCCGCACCCCCAGCGCGGCGAGCTCCGAGACCGATGGACCGGCGCGCAGGGCCAGGACGTTGACCGGCGCGCCGACGCGTTCCACGAGCTGCCGGATGGCTGCCGCATCGACAAGGCCCGGCGCGTAGAGCACCTCGGCGCCCGCATCGCGATAGCCGCACAGCCGCGCGATCGTGTCCTCCAGGTCGTGGATGCCATGCAGGTGGTTCTCGGCGCGTGCGGTGAGCACCACTCCGCGACGCCGCGCCACGTCGGCGGCGGCTGCCACGCGCTCCACCGCAACTCCTAACGGATCGATCGCGTCGTGAGCCGGGTCGTAGTCCTCGATCGAGCAACCTGCCGCTCCAGCCTGCGCTATGAGGTCGACGGTCCGCGCGACCCCGGCGGGATCGTCTGCGAAGCAGCGTTCGGCGTCCACGTTCAGAGGGACGTGGATCGCACCGGCGAGTGCTTCGACGTGGGACAGCAGCTCGTCACGCGACACGCTCTGGTCCGGGCGCCCGAGCGCCGCGGCGTGGCCCGAGCTGGTGGTCGCCAGCGCTTGGAAGCCGAGTGACTCGAGGAGCCGCGCGGACCCGATATCCCATGCGTTGGGCATGATGAACAGGCCGTTTTCGTGCAGCGCCCGGAAGCGGGTCCGCAGCGTGCTGGAAGATGCGCGGCTCGACGCCTGGCCGCCGAGGTCACCCATCGGAGCCTCAGGCATTGCCGGCCGCCGCACGGATCCGGTCGCGGTGGGGCACGGCGCCGAGTCGTTCGTAGATCGCCAGGGCCTCAGACCGCAGCGCCGCTGCGCGGCTCCTGTCCAGCTCGGCCAGCGCCTCCGCGGTGCGCGCCAGGTCGAAGTTCGCCTCCAGGCGTGTGAAGCCGGCCAGGGCAGCGTCCATCAGCCTGGTCGCTTCAGGGAGATCGCCGTCGGCCTGCGCGAGCTGTGCGGCAGCCCGGTCCGCAGCCGGGCCCGCGAGGGCGACCGCCTCCGAACAGCCGCGCAGGCGGGGGAGGAGCTCGCGGAGCCGGTCCCAGGCGCCGAGCCATGCCAGCGCATCGGCCACCTCGGCCGCGCAATCGGCAAGGCTGTCCGAGGAGCCGGCAAGCTTCTCGAGCCACGCCTCCGCCATCTCGCCATCGCCGATCGCTTCCGCATAGCGCAGCAGGGCGCCTCCGGTCGCGGCGGCAGCCCGCTGGCTCGTGTAGCGCGCCGGGGGGACCAGCCTGCGGGCCTCGTCAGCCTGTCCGCGGTGGGCAAGCACGCTGGCTCCGAGGAGCGGCCCGCCGCGCACCGCGCTGCACAGCACGTCGCCTTCGCGGCGTTCCGCTTCGAGATGCGGCCCGAACAACTCCTGGACGCGATCCCATTCGCCGAGATGAAAGGCGGGGAGCATGGCGGAGAAGCTGGCATGCATCATCTCGTGGGGGCTCAGCGATCTCGCCATCTCAAGGCCGGCCAGGCCCGTGGCCAGACCATCGCGCAGCGCACCGCGCTCCGACTGGGCCATAGCCGCAGCAAACCGCACCTGGGCGCGCTGCCGTTCAGAAGGGAGCCGAGACACGCGGTCCAGCTGGCCTCTGACCACCGTCTGGTAGTCGTCGTACCGGCCGTTGGCCCAATAGAGCGCCATCAGGGCCTCCGCCGCGCGGGACTCGACCTCCGGCAGGTCGAGTCGGGCAGCGATTCGCAGCGCCTCGTCGGCCGCCGCGATTCGGAACTCGGCGGACATCGGGTCGGCGGCCGAGGCTCCGCTTTCGCGCCCGAGGCGGCTGCCCATCCAGACCTGCACCATGCTCGCCCTGGCGGCCAGCAGGCGCGCTCGCAATGGCTCCTCGGTCACCGTCTCGAGTCCCTCGTCGACCAGCTCCTCGAGCCGGGCCGGGTCCGGCTGGACGCGGAACGCACCGAAGCGCTGCGCAATGCCGGCCGCCTTGGCGGCGGCCCGCGGGACCACGGCGCTGGCGGTGCTCGCCTCCCGCGCGGCATCGATGGCGCGCTGGTACGCCTCGAGCGCCTCGTCGCCGCGGAACAGGGCGTCGTGGTCATCGCCGAGCTCCTCGAGCACCCGAGCCCGCTCACCTGGGCCATCGGCAAGGTCGAGCGCCTGCTCGTGGAGCGCCACCGCGCGGCCGATCGCGTACCGGCGCCGGGCGTCGGCGCCGGCATGCAGCAGCGTCTCGAGCGCCCGGCGGCGGATCGCCTCGCGCCGCGCGGGATCGGTGACCCAGGCGAGGTCGGCGTCCTCGCCGGCGACGGCGGAACGGTAGTGGTAGGCGAGCAGCTCACCGACCTCGTCGATCCGCTCGCCGGTGAGTCGCTCCATCCACTCGGCCACGTCGGCATGCGCGCTGGCACGCCGGGCGCGAGGCACGCTGGCATAGGCGACATCGCGAATGAGGGCGTGGCGGAAGAGATATTCGGTCTGCCCCGGCAGGGAGGACGTCGGCCGCGCCACGACCAGCCCGCGCCGCTCCAGACTGTCGAGGAGCGCCCGGTGCTCCCCCTCAGTGACGCCGGGCAGCGCGGCTGGCCAGAATACGCGGCCAACCACCACCGCTTCTTGCAGCAGGCGCTTCTCCGCGCCTGGCAGCCCGTCGATCCGCGCCGCCAGCAGCGCCTGGATGCTGTCAGGCAGCTTCACTTCCGTCGCAGCCGAGGTGGCGACCCACCGCTCGTCGCGACGCACCAGCACCGCCTCGTCGATCAGTCGGCGCAGGATCTCCTCCACGAAGAACGGATTCCCCTCCGCGCGGGCGAGGATCTCGGCGCGCAGCTGCTCCGGCAACTGCTCCACGTTGAGCAGCTCCTCAACCAGCTCGCGACTCTGCAGATCAGTGAGCGGCCGGAGCGAGACCGAGATCGCGTCGGCGTTGGCGGCGAACGCGGCATGCATCTCTGCAAACTCCGGCCTTGCGGTGGTGACCAGCACGATCGGCCCGCTCGCGCGCGTGGCAATGTGTCCCAGCAGCTCGAGCATCTGATCGTCTGCCCAGTGCAGATCTTCCACGACCAGCACGGTGGGCTCGCGTGCCGCCAACCCCGCGGCGAAGCGCGGCCAGGCCCGTGCCATCGCCTCAGCCACGTCGCGTGGCGGCAGGGCGTCGAGCGGACTTCGGGGTAGATCGATGTTTGCAGTTGTGGCCAGCGCGTGGAGCGTCTCCTCTGCCTCGACCGGCGTCAAGGTGAGTGACGCCAGCGTGGCGTTGACCCCGTCCTGCAAGCGCTCGCGGGCAAGCTCGACCGGATCCTGGAGCGAGATGCCGCACGCGGCCCGCAGCCATTCGCCCAGGGCCGAGAAGGTGATCCCGTGGCCCGCCGCCAGGCAGCGGCCGCGCAGGATGCGCAGCCCGCCGGGGCGTGCTTCGGCCGCGCCAACCAGCTCGCGGACCAGCCGGCTCTTCCCGATGCCGGCCGGGCCGTAGATGACCACCAGCCGCGGCTGTCCGGTCTCGACCGCGTCGTCGAGAACGGAGAGGAGGGAGGCGAGCTCCCGATCACGCCCGACCATCGGTGCGTGGAGACCCGGGACGCCCCGCTCCGCCTCGGGCAGCCCGCCGACGAGGGGCCTGGCCGCCACTGGCTGGGGCTTGCCCCTCAGCTCGAGCGTCATCGGCTCACCGAAAGTGAACGCGTGTCGCGCCGCGAGGTAGGTGCGCTCGCCGACCACGATCGTGTTGGGCTCGGCGGCCTGCTCGAGGCGCGCCGCGACGTTGACCGCGTCACCCGAGACGAGGAACTGCCCCGCCTCCGCTGCGCCGATCGGGGCGATCACCTCGCCCGAGTTGACCCCGATGCGAATGCGCAGCTTGACCCCGTGCTGCTCGAGCAGGTCGCGGTTCACCGCCTCCAGGCGCTCGAGCATCTCGAGCGCGGAATGGAGGGCGCGCGCCGCGTCGTCCTCCCGCGCCTGCGGCACGCCAAAGACGGCCATGATCGCGTCGCCGATGTACTTTTCGACGGTTCCGCCCCACGAGCCGATGACCGCAGACATCGCGGCGAAGTACTGCTGGAGCAGGATGCGCAGCCGCTCGGGATCGAGCTGGTCTCCGAGCTCGGTGGAGCTCGTGACGTCGGCGAACAGGACGGTGACGAGCTTGCGCTCCTCGCCCGCCGCGTTCGTGGAGGCCAGCCCCGCGCCGCAGCTCGCGCAGTAACGCGCTCCCGGCGAGACCGCCGAGCCGCAGCTTGGGCAGGACCCCATCGGGCGATTATAGGCAGCCACTCGGCGTGGACCACTCAATCGGTCCACCTGCTAGACTGTCGTGACGCGCCCGAGTCAGGCGCCGAAACACAAACGCGGCAACACGATCACCCCCTCTCATCGGTTCACGGCGAGATAGGTTCGCTGGGCCGCACGAGCAGGAGGGTTTTTCATGTACAGCGCCACCACCGACAAGGCGCTCACCTGCGTCGACTGCAACCAGGAGTTCGCTTTCACCGTAAGCGAGCAGCAGTTCTACGCCGACCGGCAGTTCAGCGAGCCGCGTCGCTGCCCGGCATGCCGCGCGATCCGCAAGGCATCGCGTGGAGATTCCGGCAACAGCAACTACACCGGTGGCGACTACGGCGCCAGTCGCGGCTATGATCGCGGACCGCGCGAGATGTTCAGCGCGACGTGTGCGAGCTGCGGCCGCGAGGCGCAGGTCCCGTTCCGGCCCAGCGGCGCGAAGCCGGTCTACTGCAGCGACTGCTTCAGCACCCAGCGGCGGAGCTACTGAGCCGAGCCCCGATCGCCGGGGCGCCTGAGCGCTTCGCATCGAGCCCCACCGGAGGCGCAAGATGCCCCACGCAACCTACTCCGTCACCATTCAGCGGCCAGTGGACGCGGTCTTCGCCTTCGTGGCGGATGGTGAGAACTGCCCGCAGTGGCGTCCCGGCGTCGTCGACATCCGCCGCGTGGCCGGCGATGGAGTGGGGACGCGCTATGCGCAGGGGGTGAAGGGACCGATGGGCCGGCGCATCTCGGCGGATTACGAGATCACGGTCTTCGAGCCGAATCAGCGTCTCGAGTTCCAGACCGTGACCGGGCCTGCCCGTCCCCACGGTCGCTACGATTTCGAGGCCGTCGAGGGCGGCACGCGACTCACGTTCTCTTTGGACGCGCAGCTCAGCGGTCTGCGGAAGCTGCTCATGGGCGCCGCGGTCCAGAGGACGATGGACTCCGAGGTGAGGACGCTCGACAACCTCAAGGCCATCCTGGAAGGCTGAGGGTGGACCGCCCGAGCGTCTCGGAGGCAACGCGCCGCGCGTACGACCCGATCGCCGACCGCCTAGTCGCGAACGGGGCAGCGCGCGGCCAGATGATGGGGATGCCCACCCTGTACATCGGCGGCAAGGCGTTCGTCGGCCTGTTCGGGGACGCGATGGTGTTCAAGCTCGCCGGCGATGCGCATGCCGACGCGCTCGCGCTGCCGGCGGCGGCGCTGTTCGACCCGTCCGGAAGGGGACGACCGATGAAGGCGTGGGTGCAGGTCCCGCTACAGGCCGCTTCGGGCTGGCCGCAGCTGGCCGACGATGCGCTCGAGGCCGCGCGGACACGAACTTAGCCCGGCTGCCCCCGGGGGCGGGTTGCAGAGGACCCGCGACGGTCGGGCTCGGTGCGTCAGCGCCGGGACGCCTCGAGCTTCTCGATCTTCTCGAGCAACGCGTTGATGGCGAGGTCCTGCTGCTGCAGGTGCGCCTGGATCTGCTCCGCCTCGTGGAACGTCGCTTCCGCATCGGCGTAGGTCATCACCGCCCGCTTGTCGGAGGCGCGGCCAAGGATGTTCTGCCCAACCATGATGACCGACAGCATCACCAGCTGAATGAAGGTCTGGCTGATCCACTGCACCAGGGTCAGCAACCCGCCGTTGATCGCCTGTGGCAGCACGAGTAGCGCGAGAACAGCAAAGGCGTACGCGCACCACATGGTGCCGACCACGCCGGTGAGCGCCAGTGCGATCTTTCCGTTGATGCCTGCGTGCTCGTCCGCGGTCGTTGGTGGGCTCTGCTTGGCATGCTCCGCCACCCGGGGGTGTGGTCTCCGCTGGAAGGTCACCTGCATGTCGTCGCTCCTCTGCCTCTGCCTTTGCCCCTGCGCCGATGCGCCGATGCGCCGATGGCCGCCGATGGCCCCGGTCGCACCACGAAATGTCCCACGCCAGAGGATCGCCGGACCGGCTATAGTGACCGGGTCGATCACCGTCTGGTAGATATAGGTAGATTTTGGGCAGTCGTCCGACCCCAGATCCCGATTGGCTGCGCCTGTCCGAGGCAAGCGGTGTGCTGGGCGTCTCCCCGGCGACTCTCAGGCGCTGGGGTGATGCGGGGCGGGTTCGGGTCTTCACCACGCCGGGCGGTCATCGCCGATTCTCGCGTCAAGGCCTGGAGCGCCTGCTCCCCGCCGACCGTCCGCACCGGCCGTCGCTCGGAAGCGCCGGCCTGACGACGACGCGCATCACCCGCAGCTATCGTCGGGCCCGACGCGAGACCGCGTCAGAGCTTGACTGGGTGTTGGAGCTGACCGATGAGCAACGCGCCCGGTTCCGCGAGCGTGGCCATGTTCTCGCCGCACGCCTGCTCCGCTATCTCGACGCGCCCGATCGCATCGCGGCCGCCGGGCAACTCCGAGAGGCGTTGCTGAATGCCGGCGACTACGGGCGGGTTGCCGCGGCCGAGGGGCTGTCCTTGAGCCAGACGGTCGAAGGCTTTCTCCGATTCCGTGCCCCGTTTCACCATGAGCTCGCCACCGCCGCCCGGCGGCGGGGATTCGACACCCGGGAGACGACCGATCTCCTCGAGGCGGCCGAGCGGGCGATGGACGAGCTGCTTCTGGCGACCATGGGGGGCCATGCCGGATCGGTGCTCAGGCGCCGGCGCCCGGTCCGCAGCCAGGCGGTCCGGCTGGTCCCGCAGTGACGATCGAGGCGGCACGCATCACGGCCGTGGTCGGCCATGCGCGCCACATCGCGGTCGCTGAGCGAGAGCGGCTGGCGGGCCTCCTGGCGGAGACGGCCCCGCCCGAGAGCCTGCTCCTCGAGACGTGCCACCGCGTGGAGCTCTACACCGCGAACGGATGGCATCGCGATCGCGCGACGGAACTACTGCCGGCCGGCGCGCGGGTGCTGGTCGGCGAGCAGGCGGTGCGCCATGCACTCGGGATGGCGGTCGGCATCGACTCCGTGGTGCTCGGCGAGGACCAGCTTCTTCACCAGCTCCGAACCTCGGTTGCCGAGGCACAGCGCGTTGACGGGCTCGACCCGGTGCTCGACCGGCTGTTCAGCATCGCCCTCCGCTCCGGACGCCTGGCCCGCTCGTGGCGCCAGGGACCACCGGCATCGCTGGCCGATGTCGCGCTGTCGGCGATCGGGCGACGCGTCGGTTCGCTGAGCGGACGACGCGTGCTGGTCATCGGAGCCGGCCAGATGGGCCGCCTGGCGGTGCGCGCCGCTGCCGCCGCGGGCGCATCGGTCTCGGTATCGAGCCGAAGCGAGGCTCACGCGGGGGAGCTGGCGAGGCAAGCGGGCGTCGAGTCGGCGTCAATGGATCCGGGGCGGGACGCGGCGGGGATCAGTGGAGTCATCGTCGCGCTGCGCGGCCGCTGGCTGATCAGCTCGGCGACGACGGACGCTCTGGTCACCGGCGGCGCCGTGGTTGTGGACCTGTCTGTGCCACCCGCCGCTCCCGCCGAGCTCGCGGAGCGGCTCGCGGACCGCTTCGTGTCGGCCGACGCGCTGGTCGCAGAGGCGGAACTCGGCCAACCGGTGCACGCACGGCTGCGCGCGCTGATCGACGCCACGCTCGCCGAGTTCGCCGATTGGCTCGCTCGCAGAGGCGGCAGGGCGACGGCTGCCGCGCTCGCCGAACGGGCGGAGTCGCAGCGCAGCGCCGAGCTGGATGTGCTGTGGCGTCGCTTTCCGGACCTCGATCCGGAGGTACGCATCGCGATCGAGGCGATGAGCAGGCATCTGGCCGGCCGCTTGCTACGGGAGCCGCTCGACCGTCTGGGCCACGACGCGGACGGTCGTGCCGAGCAGGCGGCCCGCGACCTGTTCGCGATATGAGCCAGGCGGAGATCCGGATCGGGACCCGCGGCAGTCCACTCGCACTCGCCCAGGCGCGCCTCGTGGTCGACGCTCTCGGCCGCGCCGGGCATTCGAGTCGGCTGATGATCGTCCAGACCGACGGCGACCGAGGCGCTCCCGACGCGGTCTGGGGTGAGGGGGCATTCGTGGCAGCGCTCGAGCGGGCCCTGATCGAGGGGCACGTCGATGTCGCCGTCCATTCGGCCAAGGACATTCCCACCGGCGAGGATGGCCGGCTGCTGATCGGCGCGTACCTCGAGCGCGCCGACGCTCGCGACGCGCTGGTCGTGCGCGACGCGCTGGTTGCGCGCGAAGGACCGGTTGCGCGCGAAGGCCGCCCGTCAGGGCTCGACCTCCTCCCGGCGGGCTGCCGGGTGGGAACGGATAGTCCGCGCCGCGCCGGCTTCCTGCGGGCCCATCGCCCGGACCTCGAGCTTCACCCGCTTCACGGCAATGTCGACACCAGGCTGAGGCGCCTCGACGACGGCGAGACCGATGCGCTGGTGCTCGCCTGTGCTGGCCTCGATCGACTCGGTCTCGGTGATCGGATCGCCGAGCGCCTGGAGCCATCGTTCCTTCCTCCCGCCCCGGGTCAGGGCGCCGTCGCGGTCCAGGTCCGCCGAGCCGACGCGGCGATGTGTGCCTTGGCCGGCGAGCTGGACCACCTCCCGACCCGCGTCGCGGTCGAGTCCGAGCGGGCCTTCCTGGCGGCGTGCGGCGGTGGATGCCGCTCGCCGATCGGCGCGCTGGCGACGGTCGTCGGCGGGGAGCTCGAGCTGCTCGGCGGTCATGCGCATCCCGACGGATCGGCAGCGCGCACCGCCCGCCGCCGGGCCTCGTTGGCTGACGGCGTCGCGCTCGGCCGGGCCCTCGCGGCGGAGCTCGACTGGCCACGCCCGCATCCGGCGACGACGAGCGCCAGACAGCGGCCTCCCGCGGCGTGCCGGCGCGTGCTCGTCACCCGGGGAGCTGAGCAGGCGCACGAGCTCCTCACCGAGCTCGGCCGCTGCGGCCTGGCCGGCATCGCCGTGCCGACCATCGCCATCGAGCTCGAGGCAGCCGAAGGCGAGCTCCTCGAGGCGGTTCGCCGGCTCGATACCTACTCGTGGGTCGTGCTGACGAGCGCCAACGGCGCGCGGGCGGTGCTGCTCGTCGCCGCCACCGTGGCCGCGCGTGCCGCCGCTCGAGGCGCCGGGGGCTTCTCCTCCCAGGAGTCGCGACCCCGTCCGATGCCTCGCTGGGCCGCCATCGGGCCGACGACGCGGGCTGCTCTGGAACGGGCGGGAATCGCAGTCGACCATCAGCCGGATCGGAGCAGCGCGGCCGCCATGGGCGCCACCCTGCCGATCGTACCGGGAGATCGCGTGCTGCTGGTGCGCGGCGACCTGGCCGGTGCCCAGCTCGCAGACGCCCTCCGCGCTCGGGGAGCGGCGGTCGACGACGTGGTCGGCTACCGGACCCGTGAAGCGCCGGAAAGCTCCCGGCAGCTGCTGCGGCGCGCGCTGGTCGACGGGCCGATCGACGCTGTGGTATTCAGCAGTGGTTCGACCGTCCGCGGGCTGCTGCGCCTCGCCGCCGGCGATTGGCCGGGCGTCACCTCGCTGCCGGCCATCTGCATCGGACCCCAGACCGCCGAACTGGCCCGGCGCGCAGGGTTCTCGTCCGTCGCCATCTCACCCGTGCCACAGGCCCCCGCACTGGCCGCGGCCGTGGCCCGCCTCCTCACCCCAGAGCCACAGGAGAACCGATGACCCTCGATCTCGAGCTGCCAACCACCGCCCTGGCCCGCGCGCCTGGGACCGACGGCGCCATTCGCCCGCGGCGGCTGCGACGAACGTCCGCGCTACGTGCGCTGGTGCGCGAGCATCGCCTCCACCCAGCGATGCTGATCGCGCCGCTTTTCGTGCGGCACGGGGAAGGGGTTCGCGAGCCGGTCGCCTCGCTGCCCGGGGTGGACCGCATCTCGCCGGACGTGGCAGCCGATGAGGCGGTTCGCCTCGCCGAGCTCGGCATCGGCGGCATCCTGCTCTTCGGTCTGCCGGACACGAAGGACGCGCTCGGGACGGAGGCATCCTCGGATCGGGGAGCCGTGCAGGCTGCTCTGCGCCGCGTCCGGGCGCTCGACCTGCCGCTGGTCTCGATCGCCGACACCTGCCTGTGCGAGTACACGGACCACGGGCACTGCGGCCCCCTGTCGCCCGACGGCTCGGTCGACAATGACGCCGCGCTGGGGCGACTCGCGGAGATCGCGGTCAGCCAGGCGCGCGCAGGCGCCGACATCGTGGCTCCGAGCGCCATGATGGACGGCCAGGTGGCCGCGCTCCGGGCTGCGCTGGATGCCGCTCGGCTGGGCGAGACCGCGATCATGGCCTACGCCGCCAAGCACGCCTCGGCGTTCTACGGGCCGTTTCGCGAGGCCGCCGGCAGCGCACCGGCGTTCGGCGACAGGCGTGGCTACCAGATGGATTCGGCAAATGGCCGGGAGGCGATGCGCGAGATGGCGCTCGACGTGGCCGAGGGCGCTGACCTGCTCCTCGTCAAGCCGGCGCTGCCGGGCCTGGACCTGATCGCCGCGGCACGCGCGCGCTTCGAGATGCCGATCGTCGCGTACCAGGTTTCGGGCGAGTACGCGATGCTGGCCGCGGCCGCGGAGCGCGGCTGGCTCGATCGGCGCGGCGCGATGACCGAGGCGGTGACGGCGATGGTGCGGGCCGGTGCGGGGATCGTGATCACCTACGCCGCGGCGGATCTGGCGACCTGGCTGCGTGAGGACCGATGAGCGCCGACGACCAGACCTACGTACAGGCGCTGGCGCTGGGTGTGGAGCCGGCGTGGCGTCGCGCGAGCGACGAGGATCGGCAGGCCGACGGCCGGCAGCTCCTCGATGCGGTTGCCGACGCAGCGAGTGATGGCGTGCGCGGCGTCACATACTCCTCCATCGGTCTTCAGCCTGGCGTCGACCTCATCCTGTGGCGCATGGCGCCGAGCATCGACGCGCTGGAGACTGCCGCTGCCCGGCTGCTGCGGAGCGGCCTCGGCCGCTGGATGACCGTGCGTCACTCGCTCATCGGTCGCGTCGGCGCGTCCCAGTACGTGAAGAAGCCGACCGAACAGGAGCAGTCGCTGTTTGCCGGCGAGCGCTTGCGGTACCTCGTCGTCTACCCGTTCACCAAGAGCGCCGAGTGGTACCTCCTTTCGCGCGAGGCTCGCCAGGGCGTCATGAACGAGCACATGCGCGTGGGGCACGAGTACCCGATGGTGCGCCAGCTGCTGGCCTACTCGTTCGGGCTCGACGACCAGGACTTCGTGGTCGCCTACGAGACAGATGATCTGGCCGCCTTCGGCGACCTGGTCCGGGCGTTGCGCGCGACCGAGAGCCGCCGGTCGACGGTGGGAGACACGCCGATCCTGCTCGGCCTTCACCGTCCGGTCGAGGAGATCCTCGGCATCCTGGGTGCATCGTGACCGCCCCGACCGTGCGCACGACGCGCAGCTCAGACCTCGCCACGCGGGCCGAGGCGCTGTTTCCGGGCGGCGTCAACAGTCCGGTCCGCGCCTTTCGTGCGGTGGGGCGTGCGCCCCTCGTGCTGCAACGTGGCGAAGGGCCGCACGTCTGGGATGCAGACGGGCGGCGCTACGTCGACTACATCGGCGGATGGGGGTCAGGCATCCTCGGCCACGCGCATCCGGACGTGGTCGAGGCCGTCGGCCGGGCGGCGCGTGACGGTTTCGCATTGGGCGCCACCCATCCGCTCGAGGTCGAGCTGGGTGAAGCGATCCGGCGCGCGATGCCCTCGATCGAGCGGCTTCGCTTCACGTCGTCGGGGACCGAGGCGGTGATGAGCGCCGTGCGGCTGGCGCGCGCGGCCACTGGCCGGGACATGATCGTCAAGTTCGCGGGCGCTTACCACGGCCACTCCGATGGGCTGCTGGTGGAGGCCGGCTCCGGGGTTGCCACGCAGGCAATCCCAGGCAGCGCCGGGGTGCCCGCCGCAACCGCGGGACTCACCGTCGTGCTCCCGTACAACGACCTGGCCGCGGTGACGGCGGCGTTCACGACGCACGGCGAGCGAATCGCGGGGTTGGTCGTCGAGCCGGTGGCCGCCAACGTGGGCGTCATCGCCCCCCAACCACGGTTCCTCGAGCATGTCCGTGACACGAGCCGGGCCGCCGGCGCTCTGCTGCTCTTCGACGAGGTGATCACCGGCTTCCGTCTCGGAGCCGGTGGCGCCCAGGGTCGTTTCGGCATCCAGCCCGACCTGACCACGCTCGGCAAGATCATCGGCGGCGGCATGCCGATCGGCGCCTACGGCGGCCGGGCCGACCTCATGGAGCTCGTGGCACCGACCGGCCCGGTCTACCAGGCCGGGACGCTGTCGGGGCACCCGCTCTCGATGGCGGCCGGCATCGCCACGCTGGCCGCCCTGACCCCGGAGCGCCATGGTGGCTTGGAAGCGGCCGCGGAGCACCTCGAGCTCGGGCTGCAGGCCGCCGCCGCCGGTGCGAGCCGGCAGGTCGCAATCGCCCGTGTCGGGTCCCTGCTCACCGTCTTCTTTCGGCCGAGCGTGCCGCGCAACGCAGCAGAGGCGCTCTCGTCCGACCGCGGGGCGTACGCTCGCTTTTTCGGCGCGATGCTCGACCGCGGGATTCTGCTGCCGCCGTCGCCCTTCGAGGCGTGGTTCCTGTCCATGGCGCACACCGGCGTGGAGATCGACGCCACGCTGGAGGCGGCCCGCGCCGCGTTTGCCGCATGACGGATCGGTTCCTGCGTGCGTGCCGGCGGGAGCCGGTCGACGCCACTCCGGTCTGGTTCATGCGCCAGGCGGGACGCACGTTCCCGGCCTATCGCGCGCTGCGTGAGCGGCATGGCATCCTCGAGCTCGCCAAGACTCCCGAGCTCTGCGCCCAGGTGACGCTGATGCCCGTCCGCGAGCTGGGCGTCGATGCCGCCGTCCTGTTCGCCGACATCATGCTGTCGCTGGAGCCGATGGGCGTCGCGCTCCGCATCGAGCCGGAGATCGGCCCGATCATCGAGCGGCCGATTCGGTCGGCGGCAGACGTCGCGGCGCTGCGCCCGTTCGAGCCCGATGCGGTGGGATTCACCCTCGACGCCATCCGGTTGGTGCGGCGCGAGCTCGACGGACGGGCAGGGGTCATCGGTTTCTCCGGCGCGCCGTTCACCCTGGCCTGCTACCTGATCGAGGGCCGGCCGTCGCGCGACTACGCGCTCGCCAAGTCATTCATGTACCGCGACCCTCGCGCCTGGCACGACCTCATGGAGCGGCTCACGACGATGGTCATCGCCTACCTCCGCGCCCAGGTCGAAGCGGGTGCCGAGGCGGTGCAGCTCTTTGACAGCTGGGTCGGAGGCCTCGGCCCGCTCGATTACCGCAGCTACGTGCAGCCGCACGTGCGGCGCATCTTCGCCAGCCTCGTCGGTGTGCCGTCCATCCACTTCGCCACCAGCAGCGCGGGCCTCCTGGAGGCGATGGCCGAGGCGGGGGGCGACGTGATCGGGATCGACCATCGCGTCTCGCTCGCCGATGCCTGGCGGCGGATCGGTCCCGGCCGTGGCGTCCAGGGGAACCTCGACGCGTCGCGGCTGCTCGCCGGCTGGGAGGCGACCGCCGAGGGTGCCCGCGCCGTCCTGGAGGAGGCGGCGGCCCGCCCGGGGCATGTCTTCAACCTGGGACACGGTGTGCTGCCCGACACCGATCCCGGCGTGCTGCGTCGCCTCGTCGATCTTGTTCACGAGGAGACCAGCCGAATCGGCGTCGCCGCGGGAAGAACGGTTTGACGCAGCGCGACGTGGTACGCGGCGTCCTGCTGATGACCTACGGGTCACCGGCGTCCCTGGAGCGCCGGGACGTGGCCGCCTACCTGGCCCAGGTGCGTGGCGGACGGCAGCCGGCGGCCGAGCTGGTGGACGAGTTCACCCGTCGCTACCGGGCGATCGGCGGTTCGCCCCTGATCCCTATCACCCGTTCCCAGGCGACGGCGCTGGAGGCGCAGCTGGGGTGGCCGGTGGAGGTCGGGATGCGCTTCTCGAACCCCTCGATCCTCGACGGCATGCGGGCGCTCGCCGAGCGAGACGCGAACGGCGTGCTGGCGATCATCCTGTCACCTCAGTACTCGCCACTGCTGATGAGCGGCTACGCGCGGGCGCTTGACGAGGCGGCGCAGGCCGTCGGCGTCGCCGCGCGGGACGTCAGGATCGCGGGTGCCTGGCATGACGAGCCCGCGTTCGTGGAGGCGCTCGCCGAGAGAGTGCGGTCGGCCTTGGAGCGGATGGCGCCCGAGGAGCGGGAGGCGGCCGCCGTGCTGATGACCGCGCACAGCCTTCCCAGGCACGTGGCGGAGCAGGAGCCCGGCTACCTGGCGCAGCTTCGTACCACCGGCGAGGCGGTCGCCGCCCGCGCCGGCCTGGCTGAGGAGGAATGGCAGTTCTGCTGGCAGAGCGCCGGACACGAGCCGGGCGAGTGGATGAAGCCGGACTTCGCGGATCTGATGCCGGAGCTGGCAGCCGGCGGACGCAGATCGGTGATCGTTGCACCTGTCCAGTTCCTCGCCGACCATCTCGAGGTGCTGTATGACGTCGACATCGGTGCTCGAGCGCAGGCGGAGCGCTGCGGGCTCGCCTTCGGTCGGATCGAGTCCCTCAACGCGGATCCGAATCTGATCCGGGCTCTGGCCGCCGTGGCGCGTCGATCCGCGGCGGCGTAGGCAGCCAGGGTGATCGCCCTTCGGCCCGCACGGGCGGCTACAAGCGGCAGGCGGGCTGGCGCTGCCAGGACTCAGTTCACCGAGATCAGCGCCTTCATTCCCGCAGGGTAGTGTCCGACCTCATGGCAGCCTGCGATCAGCGTGCCGGCAGCGCCAAACGTGTGGCGGAGGACCTTGGTCTGGCCGGGTTCGACGAAGATGCCGTTCGGCTCGTCCTGGGCCATCGTCATCCGGCGCATCTCTGCCTCATGCGCGGCCTGCTCGGTCTCGCTGCCGAGGAAGAGCTCGTGGCGGATATTCCCGGCGTTGCGCACGACGAGCTCGAGGGTTTCGCCCGTTCTCGCCTGAATCTGACCGGGCTCGAAGCGCAGGGCATCGGTCATCGTGATCTGCACCTGGCGAATCCGGGTGCTGGCGGCCGGCACGGATGGTGATCCTGCCGTGCCGCAGGCGGCGAGCAGCAGCCCGGCGGTCAGGATGGGGAGGACCCGGATTCGCGGCATCCCTACTCCTTCAGGGTGAGCCCATGGTAGCTCGCGTGGAACCCGACGGTCCGGACCGACGTCTGGCAGGCATGCGCCGGTGGATCCGCCTCTCGCTGCCCCTTGTCGTCCTGATCGGGCTGGCGGGGTGCGGCGCGGTGGGCGGCGGGAGCCCCGCGCCGACGGTCGACGCCACGGCGGCGGCCCGCCTGGTGCTCGCACAGGATCCCCGCTTCGCAGGCATCCCCGCCCGAGACGACAAGCTCATCGGTCAGGCCAATTGGTACGTCGTCGTGCCGGCCGCCGATGGCTGGGATGTGACGGTGCGGATGGGGTGGGGGGACTGCCCGGCCGGCTGCATCGGTCAGCACCGCTGGGAATATCACGTCAGTCGCGCGGCAGATGTGCGGCGGACCGGCGAGAGCGGGGATGCGCTGCCATCCGGAATCCCGGGCGCTGCTCCGGGCATCTCCGGGATCGCGCTGGCCGGCCCGACCTGCCCCGTCCAGCGCTACCCCCCTGCCCCCCGCTGCGCCGAGCGGCCTGTGGCAGGGGCGGTCGTTGTCGCCGAGGATCAGTCGGGCAGACAGGTGGCAAAGACCACGACACGGGGCGACGGGACCTTTGCCCTGGCCGTCGGGCCGGGCACCTATCGACTCGTCCCCCAGCCGGTCCCCGGGATGCTGGGAACCGCACAGCCGGCGGAGATCACGGTGCTCCCGGATCAGCCGACTCCGATCGTCACCCTGAGTTACGACACCGGCATTCGCTGAAGATTCCTCAGCACGGCTGGGTAGGCCGACGCCTGGGTCAGGCGGCTCAGCGGCCGGGATCCTCGAAGTCCGGGTCGACCGGGGCGGTCGGACCGATGTTATCGGCGGTGGGCAGCAGGACCCAGCCGTAGACCGCCATCGCCAGCGAGAAGATGAGCAGCATCGTGGCGCCCGCCCACTCGTAGCTGAGTCGCCAGTAGACGATGGCCACCGCGGCGATCAGGGCCGGGAGGAGCATGTACAGACGGCGTGACATGCGCCGATGATACCCGCGCGCCGACAGTGGGCGCAGCCGATGCGGACTGCAGCGTCCTGAGAAACCCGTTCGGGTACCTGATACTTCGGCGGGAGAGGTTCAGACCGGCCAGCCGCAGTCGGTGCGCCGCACGCCGGTCGGTTGGTCGGCCGGCCTGAGGCCGGTCATCGGTGGATTGCCGCGGACCAGCGGCCTGCGCCCGGTAGCCCGGTCGCTGAGCTCGAGGCTGGCGCGCCTGACCGCGGGATCGGTGACCGCTGCCCCGGCCTCCGAGAGGCGCGGTCCGCGCAGCACGGGCGGTGCTGTCCCGGGCAGCAGACCGGACCTTCGGGCGGTGACGACAGAGCCGTCCGGATAGCTGAGCCACAGCCCCCGCAGCCGCGCGATGAAGTGCTCCGGCATGCCGGGAAGCAGCATGTCCACCATCCCTTGGCCGGTCCGACGGTAGCCGCGCGGTCGTTCGTCGGAATGAACGCGATCGACAAAGGCTCGAGCCAGGAGCTCCTCGACGGCCACCGAGATCGGCTCCGGAGCCTCGACGGTGGCGCGCCCGGCGCGGAATGTCGCGGAGCCGACGGGCTCGGGCTCGCTGGCGCCGGCGGGCACCCGCAGCAGGTCGAAGACGATCGTGTCCTCGGTCCTCGGATCGCCGGCGCGGTTGATCACGGCGGCAGGATAGCAGCCACGCGGTGGCCGGAGCGGCGGTGCCGACCGGCGGCCGGCTCGGCTAGAATCGCCTCCCACTGACCGCGAGGGAGCCGCGTGAGCTCAACCGACGAGAAGGCCTACCGCGAGATGGTCAACGCGCAGAGCGATGACCAGATCGACACCTGGGCGGGTGACCTGTTCCAGGATTTCGCCAAGCGGATGGGCGTGGGAAACGCGATCGGCTCGTACTGCACCGTCACGGGGCTCGACGCCCGCGGCTTCCAGCGGGCGTTCCTGGTCGGCGGCGGGCCTGACCATGTGATCGGGATCGACACCGCTGGCCAGCTTGCCGCCCCGGTCTTCGAGCTGCCACGGGCCATTGCCGGCCTGCGCCGCATCGACCCCGAGGCGAGGGGCAAGCTCGTGGACTTCCTGGTGCGCAACGCTGAAGTGATGTCATACACCGCCTGATGGGGGAGCGCGACAGTTATCTCCAGGAGAACGCGCAGCAGCTGGGGCGCATGCGAGCGCTGGTGGAACGCCTCAGCGAACAGGACCTTGGCCGTCCTGTCAACGACGCCTGGTCGATCGTCGGCGTTCTCGGCCACCTCGCGTTCTGGGACGGGCGCGCGCTGGTGCTCGCGGAGCGGCTCAGGCGGGGCGTCCCGTTCTCTGCCTCCGATGCCGAGCCGGAGGACGTGGATTGGATCAATGATGCTGCCCGCCCGCTGATCCACGCCATCCCTCCGGAGACCGGCGCCGCGCTGGCCCTGGAGATCGCCCAGCGGACCGATGCCATGGTCGCCTCGCTGTCGTCAGAGGAGGCGTCCGCCGCGTGGCCCAACGATCCGCAGAGCCCCTTGAACCTGAACCGCGCCGCGCACCGTGGCGAACACCTCGACGAGATCGAGGCAGCGCTGGCCCACGAGGCGAACGGCGGGGGATAGCCGGCGGCGGCCAGCGGCCTGCGGCGGCGGTAAGCGGGCCCCCGGCATC
>JALYXZ010000187.1 GCA_030946825.1 Chloroflexota bacterium
ATGTGGCGGCACACACGGCGCCGGTCGGCGCGGCGCCGCAGCCCCGAGTCGGACTCTGGGGCCGGAGCCGCACCCTAGGCACGCCGGGCCGCATCGTCGAGGTGAGCGGCCGAACGGGCCGCGTCACGCTCGAGACCGACGGACCGCGGGTGGTCGTACCGGGCTCAGACGTCGAGGTGGTCGACGAGCCGGTCACGGGTCCCACGCCCCGTGACAGCGGGGCCGACGAGATGCGGCGTCGGGCCGCTGCTCACGTGTCACCCTCGCTCGACCTTCGCGGTGAGCGTGTGGAGGCCGCGCTCGAGCGCCTGGATGCCTACCTGGACGAGGCGCTCCTGGCCGCGCTCGACGAGGTCCGCATCATCCACGGGACCGGGACCGGGGCCCTGCGGCGCGCCATTCGGGAGCGGCTGACCGAGCACCCGAGGGTACGTGCCACGCGTGGCGGACGCCGAGAGGAGGGTGGCGAAGGGGCCACCATCGCCGAGCTCTAGGGCGTCGGCGATGGCGTCGGTGCCGCGGAGCCGGTCGGCGCGGGAGTCGGTGACGGTGTGGGCGACGGGGTCGGTGACGGAGTCGGGCTAGGCGAAGGGGTCGGGCTCGGTGACGGCGTGGGCGTCGAGGTCGGGATCGCGCCCGGCGTGCAGGTCTCGGTCGGCGCCAGCGGCGCATCGAGATTGACGATCGGGAAACGTTCCAGGTTCGCCTCGTTCCCGCGCCATTTGCGGATCCACGCCAGGTTGGCCTTCAGCCACGTGGGGTGATCGGCCTCGAGCTTGGAGAGGTCGAGGTAGACCTTCATCTGCGCGGTTGGCGCGGCGGGGCTACCGCTCGGACTGGGCCCCGCGCTCGCGCTGGGAGCCGTGCTGGCACCGGACGGCACGAAGTCACCGCAGCCGGACTGCCATATCTTGCCGGTCTTGGCCTCGATCGCGAGCTCGCGGTGCAGCGTGTCCTTGTCGCGCGGCACCTCGGTCGTGTTGAACACCTCGTTGACGACCTTGGTGGTGTGGTCGCCGGGCAGCATCCCGCTCAGCGCATCGACCTTGAGCTCGGTGATCCCATCGGGACGAAGGAAGTCGCGGACCGGGACCTTGTTCTTGGCCAGCACCTCGGCCATGTAGTCGTGCCAGATGAAGGTCGGCCCGTCGGCCGCGAAGACCGACTTGATGGCCGAGAAGTCGCTGTTCCCGACCCACACGCCGGTCACGATCGCGCCCTGGGCCTTGGCCGCATCCTTGTCCGGGGCGACGTATCCGAACGCCTGGAGGTCGCGGAAGTCGTTGGTGGTGCCGGTCTTGAGCGTCGCCGGGCGCCGCCCGGTGTCGGTGGTGAGCTGGAAGCGCGGGCCCCACAGCGGGTTGGCGGCCGGATCGGTGTTATCGGCCAGGATGTCGGTGACCAGGTACGCGGACTGCGGCGACAGGACGCGCGCCGGCTTGGCGGCGTCCGCGGCATGGTCGTAGACGACCTTGCCGTTGCGGTCGATGATCTTCTCGATCATGTACGGGCGCGCCAGGACCCCACCGTTGGCCAGCGCCCCGTACGCGCCCGCCAGGTCGAGCTGGTGGACGCCGATCGTGCCGAGCGTCAGCGACGGCACGTTGGGATTCTGGGAGGGATCGAACTGCAACCCGAACCGCCTGGCCTGGGCGACCACGTTCTCGGTGCCGATCAGCTGCTGGGCCTTGGCGACCGGGATGTTGAGCGAGTACTTCAGCGCATCGCGGACGCGGACCGGGCCACGCTCGATCGGTTCGGCATCGGGGACGCTGTAGCCGTTCACGATCTCGCCGATGACGTCCATGAAGAGGGTCGCCGGCGTGATGGTGCCGCGCTCGAACCCGGTGGCGTAGGTGACCGGCTTGAACGCAGATCCCGACTGACGGAACGCCTGTCCGACCACGTCATAGGCCGGCTGATGGGCGGGTGTGCTCTGCCCGTAGTAGTTGGCGCTGCCGACGTAGGCGATGACGGCTCCGGTCCGATAGTTGAGCGACACCAGCGCGTCATTGTTGATGTTGCGACCCTGGAGCTGCTTGATCCAGCGCAGGGCATCGGAACCGTACTTGACGGTGAGCTGCGCATCGGTCATGCGGTCGAGGTCATAGCCGATGGCCGCCCACTTCTCGGCGCTCAGCTGGTATCCCTTGTAGTCGAGCGTGGTCACGATCTTCAGGCCACCGCGGTCAAGCACCTCCTCACCGCCGAGTAGCTGGCCGGCCGCCCGCCGCACGGCGTAGACGAAATGCGGTGCCTTGAAGCGGTCCGCTCCGGCGGGATGCAGCACAACCTGCTCGGCCCTCGCGGCTGCCAGCTGAGCCGGAGTGATGTAGCCGCTGTCGAGCATGTTCTTCAGAACGAATCCACGGACGCGGACCACGTCGCTGTTGAACGGGACGACGAGGATCGGGCGCCCCTTGGCATCCTTGCGCTGGACCGCGACCTTGGTCGGGTCCAGCGAGGAGGGTGAGCGGACCAGGCCGGCGAGCAGGGCTGCCTCGCTCACGGTCAGGCGGTTGGCGGCGTCGGTCCGGGTGATGTCCTTGCCGAAGTAGGAGTGCGCGGCGGCCCAGATCCCATAGGAGTTGTGCCCGTAGAAGACCTGGTTGAGGTACATCTCCAGCAGCTTCTGCTTGCCCTGCGTCCCGACGAATCGTTCGCCGACGCGCAGCGCCAACAGCGCCTCCTTGATCTTTCGCTCCAGCCGGCGCGAGGGGTCGGCCATCAGCGAGGCGTCGAAGAGGCGGATCCGGACGAGCTGCTGGCAGATGGTGGATGCGCCCGATACGGTCTCGCCGGCGCTCAGGTTCTGGACGAAGGCGCGGAGGATGCCGCGCACGTCGATACACGGATTGGTCCAGAAGCTCTGGTCCTCTGCGGCAACCTGCGCGTCGATCATGACGCGCGGAATCTGAGCGTACGGCACCACTCGCCGCTGCTCCGCAGCGAAGGAGGCGAGCTGCACACCATCCGCTGACACGACGGTCGATCCCTCGTCGAGGCGGAACGTCTCGAGGTCGGAGACCGATGGAAGGCCGCGAGCGTAGGTCAGGTAGGCACCCACGACGAGCATGAACAGGCCCGCCGCGAGGAGACCGAAGATGCCCAGAACCAGCGCCGGTGGCAGCGCGGAGCGGTCGAGCGGACGGGCCGCGGCGGCGGGCCCAGCACGCCGGGTGAAGCCGCCACGCGGCGGCGGGTAACGTCGGGCCATCGCTGCGGCACTCTAGCACGCAGTCTCGACCGCGATCCGGAACGCCTCTGACCCACGATGGCCCGAGCCGCGCAGCCTATACTCGATCGCCCATGGCCGATCGCGCCGCTGCTGTCGAGCAGTTCCTCTCTCACCGGGTCACGCAGGTCGTAGAGCGCGACGCACTGCGGACCATGCTCTTGGAGGCAGATCGGCCGCTGCGGGCCAAGATCGGCTTCGATCCGACCAGCCCTGACCTGCATATCGGCCACGGCGTCCTGCTCGAGCGGATCCGGGCTTGGCAGCAGCTCGGCAATCACGCGATCCTGGTCGTCGGTGACACGACCGCGCAGATCGGCGATCCATCCGAGCGCAACGTCACTCGGCCGATCCTCACCCCGGAGCAGGTCCGCTCGAACGCCGAGACGTACCTTGCCCAGTTTTACGCGGTTGTGGACGCCCAGCGGACCGAGATCCGCTGGCAGTCGGAGTGGTTCGACTCCTTCCGGCTGGGCGACGTCTTCCGACTGCTGAGCTCGACGACCCTCGCCCGCCTGATCGAGCGCGACACGTTCGCGCGGCGTCTGGCGACCGGCTCCGCGATCAGCATGCACGAGACGCTGTACCCGTTCCTCCAGGCGTTCGACAGCGTGGCAGTGGCGGCCGACGTCGAGATGGGCGGCACCGACCAGACCTTCAACCTCCTCGTCGGGCGAGACGTCCAGCGGGATTACGGCCAGCCGCCGCAGCAGATCCTCACCTGTGAGCTGCTGGTCGGTACCGATGGCGTGCAGAAGATGAGCAAGTCGCTCGGAAACGCCATCGGTCTCACCGAGCCGCCCTACGACCAGTATGCGAAGGTGATGAGCATCCCCGACCGGCTGATGGACAACTGGGCGCACCTGGTGACGCGTTGGACCGATGCGCAGGCGCAGGACTTCCTGGCGGCAATCGAATCCGGCGCTCTGCATGCCAAGGCCGCGAAGCAGCAGCTGGCACGCGAGGTCGTCGGACGCTGGCACGGAGAAGAGGCTGCCAGACTGGCGGAGGACGAGTGGGAGCGGAGTGTCGGCCGGGGTGAGGGGATCGCCGAGGTGCCGGTGGTCTCGATGCGCGTCGACCCGGAGGGGATCGAGCTCCCGGAGCTGCTGGTGCAGGCAGGCCTCGCCTCCTCGCGTGGCGAGGTGCGGCGGCTTCTGCGCCAAGGGGGCGTCCGGATCGACGGCTCCGTGGCGCGTGACGAGCTGCAGCGCTTCGCACCCGGAGGAGTCGTGGAGGTGCGGATCGGGAAGCGGCGAGCGGCCAGGCTGGTGCTGGAGCCGGTGGCCAGCGCCTAGACGCCCGCCAATCCGGCCAGCGTCGCCAGGTCGGGCACCTCGAGGTCGGGCCGCACGCCGACGGCCAGCGGCGTGGCCCCCGCGCCCGCCCGGCCCCGTCGCCGATTGACCCACACGGTTCGCAGCCCGAGCTCCTTGGCCGGGGCGTGATCGTGGAAAAGGCTCTGGGCCACATGCAGCAGGCGGTCGGCCGGCACGCCGGTGCGCTCGATGGCCGCCACGAAGTTCCGCGGGGCGGGCTTGTAGCTGTGGAGCTGCTGAGCGGTGATGACCCAGCTGAACGGGTCGCCGAGGCGCCGGCTCGAATGGGCGAACAGATTGTCGTCACAGTTCGTCAGTGCGGCGAGGCGGTAGCGCGTCCGGAGTCGTGCGAGGGCGTCGACGGAATCGGGGAACGCGGGCCAGTCGGCGATCGAGGAGGCGAATCGGTCGGCTTCCTCGGCAAGCGGCGAGAAGCCGAGCCGTTCACCGATGCCGATCAGCGCCAGGTGCAGGATGGCGGCGTAGGCCTGGTAGGGGCCTGCTTCGGCGGCCGTCTCCGCCTGGGCATATGCCGCCAGCGCCGCATCGTCGGACACCTGGACGCCGTGGGCGGCGAGGATCGGTCGCAGGGCGGTGAGGATGCCGCTTTCCCAGTCGATGAGTGTCCCGTAGCAGTCGAAGCTCAGGACGGTGAATCGGCGCAGGTCGAGCCCCGCGGCGCCCGGCTCCTCCGCGGTCGCCGCCACGCTGTCTGACGGTCCGGTGGTCACGACGGGCTGGGCGATCGAGGGCCCTCATCGTCGATGTCACCGGCCAGCTCGCGGTCATCGGTCGGATCGGTGTCCGGCGCGTTCGCCTCGTCCGGTTCGGTCATCTCCGGGTCATGCGCGCCTGGATCCGGCGTGCCGCTCCTGTCCTGCTCCATCGCAAACCTCCTCCGCTCGCTCTAGTGCTTCTCGCCGGCCGCCGTCCTGCTGTGCTCGGCCACGACTTTGTCCGCGATATTGTGCGGCACCTCCGCATAGTGGTCGACGCGCTGGCTGAAACGGCCACGCCCCTGGGTGATGCTCCGCAGCTCGGTGGCGTAGTGAAACATCTCGGCCTGCGGGACCTGCGCGCGCAGCCGTTGCATGCCGTCGCTCGAGTCCATTCCCAGCACATGGCCTCGTTTGGCGGTGATCTGGCCCATGACGTCGCCCATGTACTCGTCGGGCACCACCACCTCGACCTCGAGCACCGGCTCGAGCAGGACCGGGTTCGCATCGGGGAAGGCACGCTTCAGCGCCTGGGAGGCGGCGACCTTGAACGCCATCTCTGAGCTATCGACGGTGTGGTACGAGCCGTCGACCAGGGTCGCCTTGAGATCGACGATCGGGTAGCCGGCGATGACCCCCTCGCCCAGCGCCTCGCGCAGCCCCTTCTCGACCGCGGGGATGTACTGCTTGGGCACCACGCCACCGACGATCCGGTCGCCGAACTCGAAGCCGGTGCCGGACGGCATCGGCTCGAACTCGATCACGACATGGCCGTACTGGCCGTGCCCACCAGTCTGGCGTTTGAACCGGTTGTCGACCTTTGCCGGTTTGCGGATCGTCTCGCGGTAAGGGACGCGGGGTGTTCCGGTCCGAACCGACGCGCCGAACTTGCGTTTCAGGCGATCGACTATGACATCCACGTGCGCATCGCCCATGGCGGCCAGAACCGTCTCGCCGGTGCCGTCCTCGCGGTGGATCTGGGCGCACGGCTCCTCCTCCAGGAGGCGAGTCAGCGCCTGGCCGAGCTTGTCGAGGTCGGCCTTGGACTGCGGCTCGATGCTCACCTGCAACGTCGGCGCGGGGAAGGCGAGGCGCGGCAGCTCGACCGCATGGCTTCGATCGGCGGTGAGCGTGTCGCCGATCTGCGTCGAGGTCAGCTTGGCGACCGCCGCGATGTCGCCCGGGCCAACCTGGGCAAGCGTCTCCTGGTCCTTGCCACGCAGCGCCAGCAGGTTGCCGATCCGCTCCTCTTCGCGCCGCGAGGCGTTGTAGATGTGCCCCTGGCCGCGCAGCGTCCCTGCCACGACCCGGAAGTAGGTGAGCCGACCGACGAACGGATCGGCGATCGTTTTGAACACCTGCGCCACCAGCGGGGCGTCCGGATCGGGGGCGATCTGCATGCCGTCGACCGTCGTTCGGGTGCCTACTTCGGACGGGGAAGGGATGTGCTTGGCGATCATGCTCGTCAGCTCCCGGACGCCGATGTTCTTCAGCGCGCTGCCGACGAACACCGGCACCACGCTGCCCTCGCGGGTGCCCTTGTGCAGGGCGGCCGTGATCTCCTCTTCGCTGAACGGAGTGCCTTCGAGATACTTCTCCATCAGCTCATCGCTCGCCTCGGCGGCCGCCTCGACCAGCGCCTCGCGGCGCGACTCCTCGAGGCCGCGCATCTCGTCGGGGATGGGTGCCTCGCGCGGCGTGCCGCCCTCGTAGACATTGGCGTGCTGCTCGATGACGTCGACGTACCCTCGGAACGACTCCGCGGAGCCGATGGGAAGATAGACCGGCGCGATCTTCGGCCCGAACCGCGACTTGAGCGCGTCGAGGACCGCGTCGAAGTTCGCATTCTCGCGGTCCATCTTGTTGACGAAGATCATCCGCGGCAGATGCCGGTCATCGGCCAGGCGCCACACCTCCTCGGTACCGACCTCCACGCCGGCCGAGGCATCGATGACCACGATCGCCGCATCGACCGCCGCCAGGGCCTGGACCACATCGGCCTGGAAGTCGGCATAGCCGGGCGTGTCCACGATGGTGACGCGCACGCCATCGGTCTCCAGCGAGGCGATGCCGAGGTTGACCGATTGCCTGCGCTTGTGCTCGTCGGGATCCCAGTCGAGGGTCGCCGTTCCGGCGTCGACGCTCCCGAGACGTTGGATCGCCCCGGCGTCGAACAGCATCGCTTCGGCGAGGCTCGTCTTGCCGGCACCGCCATGCGAGATGAGCGCCACGTTCCGAATACGGTCAGGACTGGTCGGCTTCATCCGAGCTCCTTGGCGTGGTGTCGGCCGCGAGGCCTGCCGCCCCGCGCAATCGAGTCGATCAGGACCCGCATTATACGGAGCGGTACGGAGCGGGCCAGGTCCGGGCGCTCATCGCAGGGCAGCTGCGGAGCAGCGCGGTGGTCGGCGGCGGTCGAGTTGCCGGCGCCGGACCGCGCGGCGCGCTTGGTACAATCGCCACCTCACCAGACCGAGAGGCTGCGCGTTGCCGTGCGCTCTGCGCCCCGGCCGCGTGGCAGCACCAGGGAGGGCCGATGTCAGGCCATAGCAAGTGGTCTCAGATCAAGCGCCAGAAGGGCGCGAACGACGCCAAGCGTGGCGCCCTGTTCACCAAGCTGACGCGCGAGATCATCACCGCCGCGCGCCAGGGCGGGGGCGACCTGGACGGCAACTACCGCCTGCGGATGGCCGTCGACAAGGCGCGCGCGAACAGCATGCCTGCCGACAACATCAAGCGAGCCATCGATCGGGCGACGGGCGGCAATGGCGAGGCGGAGCAATACGAGGAGATCACCTACGAAGGCTTCGGGCCGGCCAACGTGGCGGTGATCGTGGCGGCGATGACCGACAACCGGAATCGGACCGCCTCGGAGATCCGCAGCATCTTCAACAAGGTCGGTGGGTCGCTCACCCCGGTCAGCTGGCAGTTCGAGCAGCGTGGTGTGATCGACATCGCGTTGAACGGCCACGACCCAGACGAAGTCACGCTGGCCGCCATCGACGCGGGCGCCAGCGATGTCTCCTCGCCGGATGCCGGCGCGATCGTGGTGTATACCGAGCCTGCAGACGTGGAGCGGGTGCGGGCCGCGCTGGCCGCCGCCGGCCACGCTCCGCTCTCGGCGGAGGTCTCGATGGAGCCCACCACCAGGGTCGAGCTCCCCGACGATCGTCTTGCGCGGCAGGTGCTCCAGTTCGTGGAACGTCTCGAGGAGCTCGACGACGTGCAGAACGTGTACGCCAACTTCGACATCCCCGATGCCCTGATGGAGCAGCTCGAAGCCTCGGTCGTCTGACGCGGCGGCTACCATGGCCCGGTGATCGCCCTCGGTATCGATCCCGGTACGGCGACGACCGGCTTTGGCGTCGTTGCCCTCGACGGGGGCACGCTGCGGCTCGTCGACGCTGGCTGCATCCGGACCGCGACGTCATCGTCGGATGCCGATCGGTTGCGCCTGGTGCACGTCGCGCTGAGCTCGCTGGTCGATGCACATCGGCCGGTGCGGATCGGCGTCGAGCGGCTCTTCTTTCAGCGCAACGTGCAGACCGCGATGTCGGTGGGGCAGGCACGTGGCGTGGCCCTGCTGGTCGCCGCGGAGCACGGTCTCCCGGTCGACGAGCCGACACCCAACGAGGTCAAGCAGGCCGTGTGCGGGAACGGCGCCGCCGAGAAAGGGCAGGTCGCCACCATGGTCGCGCGGCTGCTGAACGTATCGCTCGAGCGGGTGCCCGACGATGCGACCGATGCCCTGGCGATCGCCATCGGCTCGCTGTATCGCGCCGCGGCGTCTCGGCCGCTTCCGGTCCGCGCCTGACGCTCCCGCGCGGATGATCGGCTCGATACGGGGCCTCGTGACCCACATCGGCCCCGAGCACGCGCTCGTCGAGGTTGGCGGCATCGGATACCGCGTGGTCGCCGGCCCGGCGCTGCTCGCCGGGCTGCGGATCGGCAGCGAGGCCAGGCTCTTCACACACCACCTCGTGCGCGAGGACCAACAGGCGCTCTTTGGATTTGCATCGGTGGAGGAGCTGGCCTTCTTCGAGCTGCTGATGACCGTGGCCGGCGTGGGTCCGCGCCTTGCGCTGGCGGTGACCGCCGCCCAGCCGGTCACCAAGCTACAGCTGGCGATCCTGACCGATGACGTCGATCTGTTCACGTCCGTTTCGGGTGTCGGGCGCAAGACAGCTCAGCGTTTGATCCTCGAGCTCAAGGAGAAGGTCCACGCGGCTGGCATCGCCGCCGGAGCCGGCAGCCGCGGTCCGGACAGCGACGTGGTGGCCGCGCTCGAATCGCTGGGCTACACCGCGGCCGAGGCGCGACGGGCGGCTGGCAGCGTGGCGGGATCCGATGGGGGCCTCGACCTGCGCATCCGCGCCGCCCTCCAGGAGCTCGCCCGCTCGCGCTGAACGCCGGGTGCGAGCCGGTGCCCACCAACGGGCAAGGGGCGTCAGGCTCCGGGCGGGGCGGCTGCGGCCGGCGATGCCGGGCGCTCGGATAC
>JALYXZ010000196.1 GCA_030946825.1 Chloroflexota bacterium
CCGGTCCGCGGTTGATGTTGTGATGCACCCGATAGCCGATGTAGACCTCGACGTGCCCATCGTCGTGCGTCACCGGAAAGGTGACGGTCAACTCGCGCTTCGGCACCCGCAGGACGCGGCGCATGCCGTCGTCGAGCTTCAGGCGGTCCGCGGCGCGGTCGAGCTCCAGCTGGGCGCCGGTCCACAGGTCCGCTCGACGGTCGGTGACCTGTGCGTCGGACATCGGTCGCTCCTTCCTGCGTGGCTGTCCCGAAGGCTAGCGCGTTGCGTCAACCGCTGCCGTTGCCGACCGGCACCTCGGCCGGGACCGGGGTGGCAAGATGGCGGCTCCACGTCAAGCCCGGGCGCCGGTCGCGCCAACACCACGCGGCCCGGCGTCGCCCGCACGAGGAGAGCGCCAGTGGCTGCGCGAGTGATGACCGTCACCGGTCCCGTTCCCCCAGATCGTATCGGCTTCACGCTCCCCCACGAGCACACCGGCGTGCGTCTGTGGGGTCTGCCCGCTCGCGAGGACTACTGGGAGCTGCGAAAGGACGAGGACCTGCTCGCCGAGGAGCTCGCCGACTTTCGCCGGCGAGGAGGAAGCTGCCTGGTCGACCTGACCACCGATGAGATCGGGCGCGATCCGGGCTGGCTGCGGCGCCTCGCCAGCCGCACCGGGGTCTTCATCGTGATGGGCAGCGGCTGGTATCGCCAGCAGCATTACCCGCCCGACAGCGTGGATCGTCGGACTGTGGACGATCTGGCGGGGATCATTGTCGGGGAGTTCGAGGAGGGAGTCGCATCGACCGGAGTGCGGCCGGGGATCATCGGGGAGCTCGGGACCGACAAGTGGTGGGTCAGCGCCCAGGAGGAGCGGGTGTTCCGTGCCGCCGCTCGTGCCGCGCGCCGCACGGGGCTGGCGGTCAGCACCCACGCCCTGGCGAGTGACGTCGGGCTGGCCCAGCTGGAGGTGCTGACCGACGAGGGGCTCGACCCCGCCCGGGTGGTGATCGGTCATGCCGATACCTACCCTGACCTCGATTACCATCTTGCGGTTCTCTCGCGGGGCGCATCGGTGCAGTTCGACACGCTCGGGACGCCGGAGGCGGCGCGCCGCGAGCCACGCACGGTGGCGCTCATCGTCGAGCTGCTGGAGCGCGGCTACGCGAGCCAGATGCTGCTCAGCCATGACGTCTGCCACGACGACCATCTGCGGGCGAACGGGGGAAACGGCTACGGCTATCTCGCCCAGCATTTCCTGCCGGCGCTGCGCACCGCGGCGGTTGCGGAAGGCGAGATCCGGCAGATGACGGTCGAGAACCCGCGCCGAATCCTCACCATCGGCTGACCGATGTCGGCGCCGCGTGACCCTGCGGCCGACCTGCGTCGGATCGCCTTCCTGCTCGAGGTGGCCCGTGAGCCGAGCTACCGCGTGCGCGCCTTCCGCGGCGCGGCCGCCACGCTCGGCAGCCTCCCACCCGGCGAGCTCTCGTCGCGAGCGGCTGCCGGCACGCTGCGCGAGCTGGCGGGCGTCGGGGAGGTGCTGGAGCGCACGATCCTCGAGTCGCTGGCCGGTGAAGAGCCGGTCTACCTGCGACGCTTGGAGGCGACCGATGGCCGACCGGTGGCCGAGGCGGGCGGGGAGATCCTCGCCGCACTGCGTGGCGATTGCCATGTCCACTCCGACTGGTCCGACGGCGGTAGCCCGATCCGCGAGATGGCCGAGGTGGCGCGCGAATTTGGCCACGAGTACATCGTCCTGACCGATCACTCGCCGCGGCTGACGGTCGCCAACGGGCTCAGCGCCGATCGGCTGCGCGAGCAGCTGGAGGTGGTGGCGGGCCTGAACGCCGAGCTCGCGCCGTTCCGGATCCTGACCGGGATCGAGGTTGACATCGAGGAGGACGGCGGGCTGGACCAGGAGGAGGAGCTGCTCTCCCGCCTCGATGTGGTGGTCGGCAGCGTCCACTCGCAGCTGCGGATGTCCGAGCGACCGATGACCGAGCGGATCGTCACCGCGCTCGCCAACCCGCATCTCGACATCCTCGGGCACATGACCGGTCGGATCGTGACCGGCAAGCGCGGACGGCCACCATCCAGCTTCGACGCGGAGATCGTGTTTGCCGCCGCGGTGCGTTTCGACAAGGCGATCGAGATCAACAGCCGGCCGGAGCGTCTCGATCCCCCCAAGCGGCTGCTGCGCCTCGCCGTGGAGGCCGGCTGCCGGGTCGCCATCGACTCGGATGCCCATGCGCCCGGGCAGCTCGCTTGGCAGCCCTACGGCTGCGACCGCGCCGCGGCATGCGGCGTGCCGATCAGCTCGATCGTGAATGCCGCGTCTGCCGATCAGCTGCTGGGCTGGACCGCCGGCCACGCGCGGTAGACTGGCGGGCCGGTGAGGCCAATCAGCGCAGGAGGATGACCGATGTCCGTTGCAAGGGTGACCGAGCTCAGCTGCAGCTCGTCGGAGAGCTTCGAGGCCGCGATCCGAGAGGGGATCGACCGCGCGAACAAGACGCTGCGCCAGGTGCGGAGCGCGTGGATCAAGGAGCAGAGAGTGAACATCGGTCGCGATGGCGCGCTCGAGTTCCAGGTGAATCTCCTGCTCACCTTCGTCCTGGAGGACCAGGGCTAGCGCCCCACCACGCGGCGGGCCCAGCGCGCGGCGGGATCGGTCAGCAGCGCCCGGTCGACGCCTACCAGGGCGGCGCCAGGCGTTCGATGGTCGGCACGTCGGCCATCGCACCGTCCGCGGTGAGGGGGATCATGGCCACGTGGTCCGCGCCGGCCTCGGCGTAGGCGCGGAGCCGTGCGCGCAGCGCGGCGTCGTCTCCCCAGGCGACCAGTGCGTCGACGACCCGGTCCGATCCGGGACGCGCCAGATCTGCATCGGTGTAGCCAAGCTCCCGCAGGTTGGCGAGGTAGTTCGGCAGCCCCAGGTAGCGATCCAGGTAGCCGCGCGCCGCCCGACGTGCCGCCTGCGCGTCGGTCTCCAGGCGCACCGCGGCGCTCACCACCAGCGTCGGGCGCGGGCGCCCGCTGCGCGTCGCCGCCTCGTCGAGGTGCCTTCTTGCGTAGGCCACGTAGTCGACCGGTACGCAGTAGGCGAACGCCCCGTCGGTGAGCTCCGCCGCGAGCCTGAGCATGCCCCGGCGCAACGCGGCAAGCACGACCGGCGGCTCGCCGTAGGGC
>JALYXZ010000202.1 GCA_030946825.1 Chloroflexota bacterium
TCGCCTACCAGGGCGCAGCAACTCCTGGACGTGAAGTACCCGATCACGAGGGCGCGATCGGCGGCGAGCAGGGCGATCCGACCGCAAAGATGCGGGTGGACGCTGATCGCGGGCAGTTTCTGCTCGCCTTCAGTCGCCATCATCCGCCTGGCTCCGTGGCGAAGCCAAGGCTCCGCTTTGCCCGGGCTTCCGCGCGCTGGCGGACGTCTGCAAAATGCGCGTCCATCGCCCGACGGATGGCTGGGCGCGCCAGCCAAAGCGCCCGGAGATGATCGAACACCCCGCTGGACTCGTAGGTGCCCTCGTAGGTGAGACGCGTCGTCCCGTGGGCGGTGGTTGACACCGTGATGGACTCGCGCAACCCACGGACCGGGCCATCCAGATGCTCGTATTCGATGCGCTCCGGCGGGATAAGGGTGACCCGCTCGCGGGTGCGCACCAACCGGTCCCTGCCGGCCGGCAGGGCGACGCGCGTCCAGAAGTCGCAGACGAGCTCGTCGCCTACTCGCTCGAGGATCTCCGCGCGCTCGCCGTCCCTCTGTGGGCCTTGACCGATCGCCGCCAGCATCTGGTACACGAGCGCCGCTGGGGCCTCGATCTCGACCGTGACGGGTCCGACCTCGATCCGGCTCACGAGGCGCTCCAGGACACCGCACTGCGCCAAGCGACCGTGGCGATCCGAGCGTTGGTCCATGGAGGGGACATGACTCCAGCATACGCAGCTCCTCCGACTGCGCTGTGGCGTGGCTTACGCTGGGGTTGCCGTATCGTCATGGACATGGCGGTGTCCACGGAACGCTGGGGGACCCGGGTGGCCCGGCTCTATTTCGAGACTAGCTACCGGCTCCTGACCGGATCGCCGGAGGGTCGGCGATTCCTGCGTCTGACAGCACCGCTGCCGGGTATGACCGCCCACGGCTACGCGACGGGGGACGATCTGGATGCCCTGATTCGTGCCATGGAGCCCGAAGAGTCCGGCCCGCTGATGGACCTTGGGTGCGGGGTCGGCGGCATCGCCCTCGAGGTGAACCGACGAACCGGAGCCAACGTTACCGGCATCGATATCGCGGCCCGTGCGATCGAGACCGCCAACGATCGTGCGACCGCGATCGGTGCCCAGTCCCGCGTCTCCTTCGTCCAGGGAACCATCCGTCGTCCGCCGCGAGTCGGATCGACTGGCGCCTACGCTCTGGACTCTCTCATGTTCGTGCCGATCGACGCCGATGCCCTGCTCGGGATCCGGGACTCGCTTGACGGACGGGGGCGCCTGTTCTCGACCGTTCTTGGCATCGGGCTAGCGCCGCGCGATCCGGTCGCAGCGGTCGCCACGGCCCTCGGGATGGCTGTCGCGACGAGCGAGGACGTCACTGACGGGCTTTTGGCGCGAAGCGTGTGGCGGCGCCGGGTCGCCCGTCACCTACTGCGTCGGGGGCGCCGGTCGCTGCGTGGCGGGCTGGCGATGGCCCTGGTCTTCATGGAGGAGTCGCTTGTCCAGCGCGAGGTGAGAGCCGGGCGCCTCCGGCGGTGGCGGACCGTGGTAGACCTTCGAACCCAGGCCTGAATCAGGCACGTTCGATCACGGGGCGTCGGCTCTGATCGCGACGACAGCCGTATAGCGGAGTGTGCCGTCCCGCACCGCCGTTCGAACGGCTTCGAGGGCATCGCGTGCCGCCTCGATGGTGAATGCCGGACCGGTGTCCCCGCTGGAAGGCGCGAGCAGGCCAGCCAGGTCCAGGCCCAGATCTCGTGCGGCGATCCGGGCGACGCTGAGCCGGGCTTCGATCCGGTCGGCCAGTCCGACGATCGCGCGGGATCGATCCCAGCGTTGGGCGATGCGGAACCCGGCGGCCGGTATGAGCCTCTCCATCTCACCCGGGCGCCAGGCATCATCGATGCACAACGCGGTACCGACGATCCGATGGCCAAGAGCGGGTATCGCCACACCCATGGCTTCGACGTCGCTGATGAGCAGCATGCCGCCGGGCCGGACCACGCGTGCGATCTCGATCAGGGCGACCGGGCGATCCACCGTGGAGAGGACGCACTCCGATAGCACGCCATCGAACGAGGCGTCCTCGAATCCGAGCACTGGAAGGCCCGCAGTCGACCAGCGGACTCGAGCCGAATCGGGTCGCGCCCTGGCCCGGTCCACCACGGCCTCGCTGGGATCGATCGCTTCCACCAACAGGCCGAACTCGGAGGCCGCCATCCGGGCACTCGCCCCGAGACCACAGCCGATGTCCAGCAACCTGGCCCCCGGCTGAAGCCCGGACGCCCGAAGGAGCTGTCGGGTACTTTCGAGACCGCCCGGGTGGAATGAGTCGCCGACGAGGAGCTCCGCGATGGGGTTGCCGTACAGGGCTGAGCAGCACGCAACCACCGCATCGCTCGACTCCGTTGTCACGCCCGGGCCGCCAGGACCTGGATCGGCTTGCCGCCGCGTCGACGGGCCGCCAGGCGCTGCCGCGTCTCCTCGCGATAGCCGACCGTGTTGTAGGTGCAGAACGGGATCATCCGGCCGTCGTCCTGGAGGATCCCGATGCAGCACTTCATCGCCTTTTTGACATCGAACGTCCACGGATCGAGGAAATCGCGCAGCTGGACCATGAAGATCCGCCGTGTCAGGTCGGTCAGGGCCGGCAGGTCCAGGTCGCAAGCCGCACACACGAACGCTTCCGATTGCGTGTCGCCGGGGACCGAGCCGGCGGACCAGAGGCCCTCCAGAGCGTGGAGGACGTCCCGGTCGATGGCAGGCACGGAGCGATTCGTGATGTAGTCCAGGTACTGATCGACCTCGAGGATGCGTGGCAGCGGGATGACCTCGCCGTCGTCTCCGAGATACGCATAGGTCACCGAGCTGCAGGTAGGGAAGCAACATGGGATCGGGACGAAATCGCTCGGGCGGAACGTGCCGCCCGGATGCGAGTCGAGGGACCGCAGGACGTCCGGGATCGTCATACGACGCATCGGGTC
>JALYXZ010000209.1 GCA_030946825.1 Chloroflexota bacterium
GTCGCGCCTCGCCGCAGACCATCGGCTGGAACGACTTCACGGCGAAGGGAGCCGGCGGCGACGGCTCACTGGCCGACACGAGCGCGGACGATCCGGCATTCATCCTCGCGACCTCCGGCACGACCGCCCGGCCGAAGCTTGCCGTCCACCGCCACGGCGGCTACCAGGTCCACATCAGCGCCATGGGTCGCTGGGTATTCGGTCTGCGCGCCGACGACGTGTGGTGGTCAAGCTCGGACATCGGCTGGGTCGTCGGTCACGGGTACATCGTCTACGCGCCACTGATCGCCGGCTGCACCACGATCGCCTACGAAGGTGCGCTCGACGAGCCCGATGCCGACCAGCCGTGGCGGATCATCGAGGCCGAGCGCGTGACGGGGGTCTTCACCTCCCCCACCGCGGTCCGCCTCCTGATGCGCTATGGCGAGGAGGTCCCGCGCCGGCATGACCTGGCGAGCGTCCGGCGCATCGTGTGTGCCGGCGAGGTGCTCAATGCCCCCGCCTGGGAGTGGCTCCAGCAACGGGTCTTCGACGACCGCGTGCCGGTCATCGATCACATGTGGCAGACGGAGACCGGAGGTCCGATCTTCGGCAACCCATACGGGCTCGACATGTTGCCGATCAAGCCCGGCTCGGCCGGTCTGCCGCTGCCGGGGATCGAGGCGGTCGTGGTCGATGCCGCCGGTGCGCCGGTGGCCACCGGCGAGAAGGGAATCATGCTCATCCGCCGCCCGTTTCCCGGACTGATCTCGACGCTGTGGGGCGATCCCGACCGTTACCGCGCCGACTACTGGGACCGAATCCCAGGAGGGTACTACGTGGGTGACGCAGCGCACGTCGACGAGGACGGCTACGTCTGGTTCGCCGGCCGGGCCGATGAGATCATCAAGATTGCGGGCCACCGGCTGGGCACGATCGAGGTCGAGACCGCGTTCCTGCGGCATCCGGCGGTGGCCGAGGCGGGCGTCACCGGCATCCCGGACGAGCTGCGCGGCGAGGTGATCGCCGCGTTCGTGGCCCTGCGTGGTGGGCACGAACCGTCCGAGGAGCTGAAGCGTGAGTTGCTGGCAACAGTGCGCGGGGAGCTCGGGCCGGTGGCGGTCATCGGTAGCTGCTCGTTCGTCGCCACGCTGCCAAAGACGCGGAGTGGCAAGATCATGCGCCGCGTCCTCAAGGCGGTCGCCCTGGACCGCGATCCGGGCGACATCAGCACCATCGAGGACGAGGGGTCGGTCGAGGAGGCGAGGCAGGCGGTCGCCGACGTGCGGGCGAGCGTGGTTCCCGGTTAGGTGAGCGCGGGGCGCACCGTCGACGCCGTCTTCTTCGACCTGTTCGGCACCCTCCTTGATCTGGAACCGCTGGCAGCTGCCTGCGAGGCCGCCGTTCGGAGCCGAGGCACCGAACTGGCCGCGGCTTGGCGGGCGCGCCAGCTGGAGATCAGCTGGCTGCGAACCGCGATGTCGGCATTCGTCGACTTCGACCGGGTGACGAGCGACGCCCTGGACGCCGCGCTCGATGAGCTCGGTCTCGGCTTGGCGCCCCCCGCGCGCCAGGCACTGGGCCGCGCATTCGAGGAGCTGCCGCTGCACGCCAACGCCCCCGCAGGCCTCGACGCGCTTCGCGCGCTCGGCCTGCGCACCGGAGTGCTGACCAACGCGTCGCGTGGGACGCTGCAGCGCGTGCTCGCACGAATCCGGCTCGACGGCGCGTTCGACCACGCGCTCTCGGCTGACGCCGTGCGGCGGTTCAAGCCCGATCCGGCCGTCTACCGCCTGGCAGCCGAGGCGACGGGCCTCGAGGCGGAACGGATCGGGTTCGTGAGCAGCAACGGCTGGGACGCCGCCGGGGCGGGCGCGTTTGGCTTCCGCGTGGCATGGCTGCGGCCGACGCCGCGTTCCCGCCTGCCGCGCGTTGGCGCCCCGGAGCCAATGGTCGCTACCTGGGAGTCCCTGGCCGACCTCTTTCGCGAGTGACTGCTCCGACCGGGCGGAGCAGCCCCGGCCTGACTGCCCGTGCATGGACATCGGAGATCGGTTGGGCGCGACGAGCAGATCCAGGATCGCTGGAGGCAGTAATCTTCGCGCACGCCCCCGGAGTCGCGCCACGGCAAGGTCATCGGTCTTTCGGAGGGATCAGTCCAGGGGCTGGATTGACCAGGCAAAGGCCTTGCAGAAGTAGGCTCGCCCGGCGGCTGAACGTCTACCTGCCGCGGTCCACAATCCCGCCACCAAGAGGCGTGTCCGCATGCCGGATCAATCGTTTGCAGGGGAGATCGGCACCGCGTACGGGTTCACTGAGCCTGTCCTGGAATATGGCGCCGCCTCGCTGAACGGCGACGCCCAAACGGCCGCACGGGTGCGGGTGCCGCTTCGGATGATCAATCGCCATGGTCTCGTCGCCGGCGCGACGGGGACCGGCAAGACCAAGACTCTGCAGATGCTCACCGAGCAGCTGTCCGACTCGGGCGTTCCCGTCTTCCTGGTCGACATCAAGGGCGACATCTCCGGACTGGGGGCTCCGGCCCAGTCCAGCGACCGGATCACGGCCAGGCTGACGCAGATCGGACAGACGGATTGGGCGCCGCAGGCCTACCCCGTGGAGTTCATGACGTTGAACCGCACCGGCAGCGGGGTGCGGCTGCGCGCGACCGTCAGCTCGTTCGGCCCAATCCTGCTCGCCAAGGTGCTGGACCTGAACGAGACGCAGCAGAGCGTTCTCGCACTGGTCTTCAAGTACGCCGATGACCAGAAGCTGCCTCTGGTCGACCTCTCCGACCTGCGCTCAACGCTCAACTACCTGAACGGTGACGCCGGCCAGGCCGCGATGGCCGAGTACGGCGGTCTGTCGACCGCAACGGTCGGGGTCATGATCCGCAAGATCGTCGAGCTCGAACAGCAGGAAGCAGACGCCTTCTTCGGGCAGCCTGAGTTCGACATCGGCGATCTGATTCGCACCGCGCCCAACGGCCGTGGCGTGGTGAGCGTCCTGGAAGTCGCGGACATGCAGGACCGGCCCAAGCTTTTCAGCACATTCATGATGTGGCTGCTGGCGGCGGTCTACCACCACTTGCCGGAGGTGGGTGATCTCGACAAGCCCAAGCTGGTGTTCTTTCTCGACGAGGCGCATCTCCTGTTCGAGGAAGCGAATCCCAGCTTCCTGGACCAGATCGAGATGGTCGCGCGTCTGATCCGCAGCAAGGGGGTCGGCGTCTACTTCGTCACCCAGTCCCCAAGCGACGTTCCGCCGAGCATTCTGGCTCAACTGGGAAATCGCGTTCAGCATGCGTTGCGCGCGTTCACCCCGGACGACCAGAAGCGGATCGACCAGACGGCCCGAACGTTCCCCTCCACGACGCACTACGACGTCGCCAAGGAGCTCACCTCGCTCGGCATCGGCGAAGCCCTCATCACCGTGATGTCACCGGCCGGCGTGCCAACGCCGACGGTCCACACCATCATGCGGCCCCCGCGGTCGTTGATGGCCCAGCTCGATCCCGCGGCCTTCACCGCGGCGGTCGCCGCCTCTCCGATTGCAGGCCGCTATGCGAGCGACATCGACCCCGAGTCGGCCAAGGAGATGCTCGCGGCCCGGATGGAGCAGGCCGCGGCCGAAGCGCCCCAGCCACAGGACACCAGCGCCGACGCTGAACCCGAGTCCAGCCAGGGCATGGATTGGGGGCAGGCAGCCAGGATCGGGACGCGGGTCCTGACCAGCTCGACCACCAACACGCTGCTGCGCGGAGTGTTCGGGATCCTCGGAGGCGGAGCCGTTCGACGGACCGCTCGACGCACCACGCGCCGGCGACGCTGACCGCGGCCCAACCCGCGGCCGCGTTCCACATCTAGACCGACTACCGGCGCCCTGGGTCGCCGATTCGGTCGCCACCGACCCGGGCAGTCCACTGCGATCGTGGCACGCAATCTGCAGCCACGGCTCCTCCAGCAAGTAACCGTTTTCATCGGCGCCACGAGGCCGGTCCACGGGGGCACTGCGGGAGAGCAGATGCGCGGGACAACCATCCGGGACGTTGCAAGGCGCGCGGGGGTCTCGATCGCCACCGTGTCGCGCGTGCAGCGCGGGAGCGCCCGAGTCTCGGATGACACGCGCGACCGGGTGACCGCCGCGATCGACGCCCTACGGTACGTCCCGAACCGCCTCGGGCGGGGCCTCGCCGAGCGGCGACATCGGGCGATGGGGATCGTCTTCCCAGACCTGTCGGGACCGTACTTCTCAGAGGTGATCGGGGGCTTCGAAACGGCTGCCACCGATGACGACCACGGCGTGATGGTTCTCTCCACGCACGGGCGTCAGGCGGCGGTAGATCGCGTCCGCGACCTGGCTTCGCGCGTCGACGGACTCCTGATCCTGGGCCGAACCGTGCCCGACGAAGTGATCCGCGACCTGCACGAGGCCGGCAGACCGATCGTCCTGCTGGCGCGACCAACCGTCGGGGCCGTGGATGCGGTGCGTGCGGAGAACCGGGCCACGGCGGCCAGGCTTGCTCTCCACCTGATCGACGTTCACGGGCATCGCCGCATCGCCTTCCTGGGCGACCCCGACTCGTCCCCCGACGGTGCCGAGCGGTGGGATGGCTTCGTCGCTGCCCACCGGTCTCGCGGCCTGGCCGGACCGGATGGCCCGATACGGAGCCTGTATCGACAGGCCGAGGGTTATGCGGCCGCGCGACTTGCGCTCACCGCCGTCGATGCGCGCGAGACGCCGACGGCGCTCTTCTGCGGCAACGACGAGATCGCTCTGGGCGCCTATCGGGCTGCCGCAGAGCTCCACCGGCGGGTCGGCCATGACGTGGCGATCACCGGTTGGGACGACATTCCGACGGCGCGCTATCTGGCGCCCGCGCTCACGACGGTGCGACAGCCGATGCGTGAGCTCGGGCTTTGGGCGGCACGCGCACTGTTTGCGCGAATCCATGGGGACGGCGGACCGCCGAGACACGAGGTGTTGCCGACGCAGGTCGTGCTGAGAGCCAGCTGCGGATGCGCGACGACCCCGATGCAGGAGGAACTGAGCGATGACTGACTGGCGACGAACGGCGCCGTTGGCGCTGGGCATGGTACTGGTGCTGGCGGCCTGCGGCCGCAGCGAGAGCACACCGGGAGCCGGGGGCGCGTCCCAAGCCGGTGGGTCACAGCCCGCCGCCGGCGGGGGGCCGGTGACCGGCACTCTCGACGTGTGGGCGATGGGGACCGAGGGCGAGAAGCTCTCGGTGCTGGCCAAGGACTTCATGGCCGCCAATCCGGGCGTCACGGTGAAGGTCACCGCCATCCCCTGGGCCGCCGCGCACGACAAGATCCGCAATGCGCTGACGACCACCGGTCCCGACGTGACGCTGGTCGGCACGACCTGGATGGGCGAGTTCGCAAAGCTCGGTGGCCTGGACAAGACGCCGTCGGACGTCGACAAGGGCCAGTTCTACGAGGGCGCCTGGAACTCGACCGTCGTCGGCGGCGCAAGCTACGGGGTGCCGTGGTACGTGGAGACCCGGGTCCTGTACTACAACACCGATCTGGCCAAGAAGGGCGGGATGAGCGACGCTCCCAAGAACTGGAACGACCTCAAGGCGCTGGCCCAGGATCTCAAGAAGGCGGGCGCAAAGTCTGCCATCGAGCTTCAGCCGGGTGGCACCGGGTCGTGGCAGACCTTCATGCCCTTCTTCTGGCAGAAGGGCGGCGAGATCATGGACAGCTCCGGAACGTTCACGCTCAACAGTCCAGCGTGCACGGACGCCCTGACCTACTACCAGTCCTTCTTCAAGGAAGGGCTGGCGCCCAAGGCGGCGGCCGACACCCCGATGGAGGCGCGCTTCGCGAAGGGCCAGGTCGGCGCCTTCATCAGCGGTCCCTGGATGATCCAGGTCGTGACCGATGCGGGCGCCAAGGCCGGAACGTTCGCGGTCGCCCCGCAGCCCAAGGAGCAGTCGGGCACCTCGTTCGTCGGCGGCGGCGATCTCGCGGTCCTCGCCAACTCGAACAACAAGCCGGCGGCGTGGGCATTCGTCAAGTACCTGAGCAAGCCCGAGGTCCAGGTGAAATGGTACGCGACGGTCAAGGACCTTCCCGCCGTCAAGTCGGCCTGGAGCGACCAGACGCTATCGGGCGACAAGCTGCTGAAGGTCTTCGGCGATCAGCTGAATGACGCGAAGGCGCCGCCGGCGATCCCGAAGTGGGAGGAGATCGCGGCGCAGATCGACACCGCGATCGAGCAGGTGACCGTCGGCAGCATGTCACCTGCGGATGGCTGCAAGGCCATGCAGGACCAGGCCACCTCCATCGGCTCCGGTTCGTAGGTCATGACCGGCCGCGCGGCCGAGG
>JALYXZ010000210.1 GCA_030946825.1 Chloroflexota bacterium
GTTCGGAACCGGCGGCCTTGGCCGGCTGATCGTGGATGGCATCAAGCAGCAGGACGATGCGCAGCTGTTCGTCGGTGCGGTGATCGTGGCTCTGCTCTCGATCGGGACCGAGCTCGCGTTCGCAGGCCTCCAACGCGCCTCGATGTCGCCGGGTCTGCGCAGCCCACGCGGGCCCAGCGAAGCGGAGCTGAGACCGAGCGCGTAGGTACTCCTGGCGCGCAAGGCAGCCCGGCGCAGGGTGACTGATACACTCGCCGCGCCCTGTCGTACCCAACGACAGGAATCCGACTTCTATGGAGGAGGACCCATGCGGAGGTACCGCACGCTCACCCTCGGGGCGTCGGCACTCGCGCTGCTCGTCAGCGCGTGCTCGACGGGAGGGGGGAGCAGCCCATCGACGAAGGGCACGCCCCCGGCGGCCACCAAGCCCACGGTCATCGTCGGCTCTGCCGACTTCTACGAATCGGCGCTGGTTGCCGAGATCTACGCCCAGGCGCTGGAGGGCAAGGGCTACACCGTGCAGCGCAAGCTCAACCTCGGGGGACGCAAACTGACGAACGATGCCCTGAAGAACAACCAGCTCAACCTGATGCCGGAATACATCGGCTCCGAGGCGCGCGAGCTGAAGGCGCAGGCCACCGGCGACCCGCAGCAGACGGCCCAGGCCCTGAAGGCAGCGCTCGACCCGCTTGGCCTGACCATCCTGGACATCGCGCCCGGGCAGGACCAGAACGGCTTCGCGGTCCGCAAGGAGACTGCCGACCAGTTCAGCCTCAAGTCGCTGACCGACGCTGCCAAGGTCGCCGACAAGCTGAAGTGGGGGCTTCCCCCGGAGTGCAAGACAAACCCGTCGTGCGGTGATGCGCTGAAGTCCGCGTACGGCATCGACATCGCCAAGGTGCAGGTCGTCAAGCTGGGGCCCTGCAGCGCACCGATGGCCCAGGCGCTCAACGGCAAGAGCGTCGACGTCGCCGAGCTGTGCACCACGCAGCCCGACATCAAGCGCTTCAACTTCGTCCTGCTCGAGGACGACAAGAAGTCGCAGGCCGCCGACAACATGGTGCCGGTGGTGCGCAAGGATCTCCTGAACGCCGCGGGGCCCGATTTCTCTGCGGCCCTCAACGCGGTCTCCGCCAAGCTGACCACCGACGCGCTGACGACCATGGGTCTGAAGGTGAACGTGAACAAGGAGAAGGTCGCCGACGTCGCCAAGCAGTTCCTCGCCGACAATGGCCTGACCTAGCGCCACGCAGGGCCGCGATCTGACGGGGCGGACGGCCGGCGACGGCGCCCGCCCTATCATTTTCCCGATGAGTGAGCATCTCGACCTCGCCGACTATCGACGCCGCGTCGCCTCGATGTACGCCACGCTGCGCGCCGATCCACGCCCGGCAATGGCGCTGGTCGCATTCCGCGCGACAAAGGACCGCCTCTTCGCCACGCATCCCCAGTCACCGATCCCTGCCGACGAGCGCGCGGCTTTTCGCGGGCTGAGCTACTGGCGGCACGTTCCCAGCCTGCGGTTCAGCGTCCCGCTCGAGCCGGACCCGACCACCAGCCCGCATGACCTGCCGCGGTCGTCGGGCGGAAGCTACGCCTTCTCGCGTATCGGCTGGGTGACCTTCAGCGTCGAGGGAACGGAATGCCGGCTGGCGGTCTACTGGCTCGAGGGCTATGGCGGGGGAATCTTCATCCCCTTCCGCGATTCGACCGGCGGCTCAACCAGCTATGGCGGCGGCCGCTACGTGTGGGACTCCGTGAAGGGCGCGGACCTTGGGTCGGAGGACGACCGGCTGGTGATCGACTTCAACTACGCGTACCACCCCTCGTGCGTATACGACCCGCACTGGAGCTGTCCGCTGGCGCTGCAGGAGAACTGGCTGACCGTACCGATCGAAGCCGGCGAGCGCCTCTCCCCGGAGTACGCCGCCGACCACGACCGGGAGAAGACGTGACCGATGAGGTCGGACACTGCATCAAGTGCGGCCGTGAGATCGGGCCTGACGAGACGATCTGTGGCGTCTGCAATCGGGCCGGAATGGCGACGCCATCCGCGACGCAGTACCACGGTACGGTGGTGGTGGCCATCATCGCCGGCGTCGTGGCGCTCGCCATCGCCGCGAGCCTGTCGCTGCGCGGCGTGGGACCGTATCGAGCCGAGGCGGTCGCCTTCGCCCCGGGGCCCGGCGACGTGGTGGATGTGACCGTCGCGATCACCAACGAGGGCAGCAAGCTCGGACACGCGAAATGCCAGCTCACCGCGTTCGACGCCTCCGGGCGAGAATTGCAAAGCAGCAACATTGTCTCCACCGCCATCCCGGGTGGGGAGCGGGTCACCGACCATGCCCAGATTCCGGGGGTGGGGCAGCCAGCGGCGCGGGTGTCGGTCACCTGCTCGTGACCGATGCAAACGCTTGACTGGCGCGAATTGAAATTGACGGTTATCGTTTGCACCGATGACCTTCCGACGAAACGACCGCCGGCCACGCCCCGGCGAGCAGCGATCCTTCAGTGACCGGCCGCGCAGCGATCGTCCCCCTCGCGAGGGCGGTGGGCGCGACTTCGGTCCACGTCCCGACCGCCCACCGCGCGAGTACGGCGAGGGGCCTCGCCGCGCTCCAGGGGACCGCGACAATCGCGGCGGTGCCCGCGGTTTCGCTCCGCGGATGGATGATCCGGGGATGTCGATCCGCCTCGATCCGCGGCGCCTGGGGAAGCTGAAGCAGCTTGCCGCGGAGGCGGGCCTGCGTCCCGGGGAGATAGTGCTGCAGTGGGTCGAGGAGCGCCTCGACGGGGGCATCGCTCCCGCCCCCGCCTCGCAGCTCAAGACGACTGAGCCATTCGCCGCGCTGAACCGCCGAGTCGACGAGCTTGCAACGCGCCTCGATGCGCTTGCCGCCGCCCAGACCAGAGCGGCTGAACGCCCAGCCCCTGCGCCCACCACGGCCACGGACAACGGGGCGGAGCAGGCGCCGCCAGCGAGGGCACAGGCCCAGGCTGCGTCCGAGGCTTCCCCCGAGGTCGCCGCGGCTCCCACTCCGCGCCGTCGCGGTCGCCCACGCAAGGAGACCGTAGCTGACGCCGCGCCTCCCACTCCGCGCCGTCGAGCCACCGGCACCGCGGCGACCGCCACTCCTCGCCGAAAGACCTCGTCCGCGGCAGCCAGCGCACCCCGTCGCCGCCGATCGGCCGCCAACAGGGGCCGCGGTTCCCGGGTGCCGCTGCACGACGAGATCATCGCCGTGATCGGGGAGCGTGGACCGCTTCGCGCCGCAGAGATCGCCACCGCGGTCACCGAGCGGGGTCGGTATGTCGCCCCTCGGAGTGGCAAGAAGCTGGACGCGGCGGCCGTCAACAGCCGGGTCTCGAACCCGGTCTACCGCGCCCGCTTCACGCGGAGCGACGGCCGCATCGGTCTGTCCACCACCGGCGACTGACCCCCCGGTAAGCCTCCGGCTCGGCCGCTCAGGGCTGTGGTCGTCGTGGGACCGGCTGGGTGCCTCGGAGCTGCTGGACGTCGCCCGCTCCGCGGAACGCCTCGGCTACGACACCTTCTGGTCTCACGAGGGAGTGGGACGCGAGCCGTTTGCGCTCCTCGGCCGGGTGGCAGGCGAGACCCAGCGAATCACGCTGGCGGTGGGCATCGCCCAGACATCGGCTCGCGATCCGCTGGCCGCGCACGCCGCCGCGGCCACGCTCCGGGAGCTGTCTGGAGGCCGGTTCGTGCTCGGACTTGGCGTCGGGCACCAGGAGATCGAGACGGTTCGCGGCCACGCATGGCGGCCGCCGCTGCAGGCCATGCGTGAATATCTGGATGCGTTCCGCGCAGCCACCTATAGCGGGCCACTGCCCTACGGCGAGCCGCCGGTCGTGCTTGCCGCGTTGCGCCGGGGCATGCTCAGGCTCGCGGCGGAGCTCGCCGACGGGGCGTTCGCCTACTGCGTACCGGTCGACTACGTGGCGTCCGCACGAAGGCACCTGGACGAGGCGGCGACGCGCACCGGGCGCCCGCGCCCGACGCTGGTGGTGAGCGCCGCGGTGCGCATGGAGACCGACGCGCAGGCGGCACGTCGGGTGGCGCGCGGCTACCTGGATCGCTACCTGGGGCTGCCGAACTACCTCGCCAACCTGC
>JALYXZ010000225.1 GCA_030946825.1 Chloroflexota bacterium
GGCTGGCCGCCCCCGGCGGTGTCGGGGTTGGCGGCGCGCTGGGGGGTGGGCTCGGCGTGGCGGTCGGGCGGGCAGTCGGCGCGGGGGTCGGGCGCGGCGTCGGAGTCGGAGCCTGGGACAAGACGACGATGTTCACCACATTGACCCCGAGCGAGCTGCCGCTGCAGTCCTGGGCGCGGTAGCCGGTCGCGATCCAGCTCCAGATCCCCGGGTCGACCGGGCGAGCCTGGACCGTGAACGTCACGCTGCCGAGGAAGTCGAGGCGTCCACCACCGGTGGTGCTCTCCACCGTCACCACGGTGCCCACGCCGGCGCCCGCGAGCCCGGTGCGCCAGGGGCGCCCGTTCGACACCGAGATGATGCTGGCGCCCTCGACCTGGAAGCGGTTGGTCACGCCGACGCGGATGCAGCCCAGCTGGGTCAGAGGATCCTGGTTCCTGGCGGTGAGCCGAAAGGTGGTCGACACGCCGACAGTCGCCGAGACGGGGGTCGCGACCAGGCTCCAGGCAATCGCCGCGCGTATCGTCGTCGGCACGCTGAGCGCCACGCTCAGGACAGCGACGGCCGCCAGGCCCAACAGCCGATGGCGGCTCACGCCACACGCTCCTGACGCGGCCAGATCGAGGTCGCATCCATGCCGGGCAGGGGAGCATCCGGAGCGGTTTCCAGCCCGTTGATGAACGCGACCACCAGGTCTTCCTCGAGCTGATTGCCGGCCGCGTCCCCGAGACGCTTGAGTGCCTCCTCGAGAGGCAGCGCCTTCCGGTACGGCCGGGTGGTGGTCATCGCCGAGAACGCGTCCGCCACCGCCAGGATGCGCCCGATGAGCGGGATCGTCTCGCCCTCGAGGCCGTCGAGGTAGCCGCGGCCATCCCAGCGTTCGTGGTGGTAGCGGATTCCGGCACGTACGAGCTCGACGTTCGGCACGTTGCGCACGATCGCCTCGCCAACCGCGACGTGCTGCCGGAAGGCGTCGAACTCCTCGGCGGTCAGCCGCCCTGGCTTGCGCAGCACCGCATCGGGGATGCCGATCTTCCCGACGTCGTGGAGCAGGCCTGCCACCTGGATCGTCTCGCGCAGCGACGTGTCGAGGCCGAGCCGCTCCGCGAGGAACGTCGCGTAGCGCGCGACGTCCTCCGAGTGGCGCTTCGTGTAGCGGTCCTTGGTGTCGACCGCGATGACCAGGCCCTGCAGCACGTCGAATCCACCGATGACAGTCTCCGGCGCCTCGGCGCGCGCTACCCGCAGCTGGTCGCCACCGCCGGTCTTTGCCTCGCCGAGCGCGACGGTCGCCGCCGAAAGCAGCTCGGTCACCGACCCCGCGTGACCGGGGAAGGAGGCCAGACCGGCGCTGATCGTCACGGGCAGCCGTTCCGAGACGCCGAATTGCACGCTCGTCTCGTCGAGCCGGCGGCGCAGGGCGTTGATCGTGCCGCCGAGGACAGCCGTTCCCACGCCGGTGCGGGCCAGAAGAAACTCGTCGGGACCGTATCGCGCGACGTGGTCGCCCGGCTCGGCGGCATCGGCCAGTGCCCGCGCCACTTCCAGGAGCACGCGATCAGCCGCTTCGTGCCCGTGGGTGTCGTTGAAGAGCCGGAAGTTGTCGACATCGACCAGCGCGACCGCCATTTCGTGTCCGGCGCCGCGCCCCGCTCCAGCTCCTCAGCGAGCAGGGTGACCACCGCGCCGTGGTTGAGCATCTCGGTCAACGCGTCCCGTCTCGTCGCCTCGACCAGCCGTTTCTGCTGCTGCGCCAGCCGCGCCTGCGCCGTGCGGAAGATGATCAGCAGCACGATCGCGAGGACGACGGCAGCGACGAGCACCACGATCAGCACTTCACGCTGGGCCTGTCCGACCTCGGCCAGGATCGGCGCGGCGTCGCGGGTGATGGCCACGATGCCCAGCGGCGCCCCGTTGCGCGGGAGGATCGGAAGCTGCTCGATCAGCCGCGGCGCGGCACCATTCGGCGACTCGAGCGCCGCCGATGGACTGCCGCCCAGGGCCTGACGCATCGCCGGCGACACCGCCTGCCGGCGGCCGCGGAGCAACGGGTCGCTGGCCAGCAGCGTCTCGCCATCCGGAGCACGGATCTCGACGACCAGGATCTCTCCGGGCCGCGTCAGCGCGGCCAGCCGCCCACCGAGCTCGGCGATCCGCTGCGCGGAAGCGGCCCCGGGGAGCAGATCATCGGCGCGCAGATTGGCATTCACGAACAGCTCGGCGAGCGAGGCGTCCCGCGAGATGGTGGCATTTAGGGTCGCCGCGGTGAGGCGAGCCGAGGTGATCGTCACCAGCGCACCGGCGGTCAGACCGAGGAGCACCAGGAAGACGCCGAAGACCAGGGCGAGCAGCAACGGCCGTCTGGCGCTCCGCATCGCGGGTGATGGGCGATCTGCCTCGGCACGACTCCGCACCGCGCGACGCTACCCGGACCGTCCGCACATGGGGAATAGGAGGATCGTCAGGGTCCGACCGCTTGCAGGGTCGGATGCACCTGGAGCCGGAGCTGGTGTCGACGGCAGGCGGCGGGGCATCGGTCCGATTGGCGCCCGAGAAGGCGATCTCACGCGCGGCGCGCGCTGGGCTAGACTCTCGCCGATGTCCCTCGATCGGCCCCAGCCATCGCTCGACTACTCGGCGCTCGGCGAGCTCGATGTCGTC
>JALYXZ010000017.1 GCA_030946825.1 Chloroflexota bacterium
CGTCTCCCTCGTCCCAGACTGGCCCGCCCCGCCTGGCTCGTTCCCCCCGCCGACGCGCTCGCGCTCGTCGCGCTCGGTCTCGCCCCCATGGTCGCCGCGGGGCTGGTGTGGGCAGCGGTGGCGATGACCCACCCCGCCGCGACCGCCCCGCGGGCCTTCAGTGGATTGCTGGCGGTCACGCTGATGCTGGCCGGCCCGCTGGCCTCGATTGGCATCTTGGCCGCGCGGCTGTGGTGGCCGCGGTTGTCGCCGCTGGTCGCCGTCACCGCGCTGGCGGCCATCCTCCTTGCCGCGCGGGCACTCGTGGGCTGAGGATTCGGACGAGCCGCGCGCGTTGACACGCGCCATCGCCGCTGCGACCATCGGCCACACGACGAGATGGCAGCGACGGAGACGGCGCCGCCGCCAGCACGGTACTGCGAGCGAGCCCGGACGGTGGAAGCGGGCAGCACCGCGGCGGCGAGCGATCACTCCCGAGCCGGAGACGCCAAAGCAGCGCGGTCGGCGGCGACCGCGCTGTGGGTAACGGCTCCCGGGTTCGCCGCCCGATATCAGCGGCGCGCGGTCGGGGCCACCAGGCCTCGCGACGCGACGAGTGGCCCGATGGCGGCACGCCGGCATCGGTCAAACGCGGGTGGTACCGCGGGATTCGAGTCCCGTCCCGGAGCTTTCGGGGCGGGTCTTGTTACGGAGCGAGCAGAGCAGTGTTCAAGCCGGTGAGCAGCAGGCTGGATCTCCCGACCCTCGAGCGGGAGATGATCGGGGCCTGGCGCGAGCGCGACACGATGCACCGCTATCTGACGAAGAACGCCGGCGCGACGCGGCGCTACTCGTTCCTGGACGGCCCGATCACCGCCAACAACCCGATGGGCGTCCATCACGCCTGGGGCCGAATGTACAAGGACCTCTACCAGCGCTACCACACGATGCTCGGCGAACGGCAGCGCTACCAGAACGGGTTCGACTGCCAAGGGCTGTGGATCGAGGTCGAGGAGGAGCGGGAGCTCGGCTTCACCAACAAGCGGGAGATCGAGCGGTATGGCATCGACCGCTTCGTCGAGCGCTGCATGCAGCGTGTCCAGCGCTTCGCGGCGATCCAGACCGAGCAGAGCCGCCGACTCGGGTACTGGATGGACTGGGAGCATTCCTACTTCACCAACTCCGCGGAGAACAATTACACGATCTGGGCCTTCCTGAAGCGCTGCCACGAGCGCGGGTGGGTCTACAAGGGACACGACGTGATGCCGTGGTGTCCTCGGTGCGGGACCGGCATCAGCAACATGGAGATCGTCACCGAGGGCTACCGCGACATCCGCCACCTCTCGGTGACACTGCGGCTGCCGGTCTCCACGGCGGGCCACGAGGGGGAGTCCCTCCTGGTGTGGACCACCACTCCATGGACCCTGTCCAGCAACGTGGCCGCTGCCGTCCATCCCGAGCTGGTGTACCAGCTGGTGGTCGGCACGGATGGCGGGCGCTGGTGGCTGTCGCGCGGATCGCGCGCGCGGGTCGCGCCGGACGCGGAAGTGCTCCGGGAGGTGCCCGGTCGGGATCTGCTCGGCCTCGGTTATCAGGGTCCCTATGACGAGCTGCCGATCCAACAGGGCGTCGCGCACACGGTCATCGCCTGGGAGGAGGTGAGCGACACGGAGGGAACCGGGATCGTGCACATCGCCCCCGGCTGTGGCCAGGAGGACTTCGGCCTCGCCAAGGAGTACGGGCTGACCGTGCTCGACCCGATCGACGAGAGCGGCGTCTTCAAGGACGGCTACGGCTGGCAGACCGGCCGCTTTGCCGGAGCCACGCCCGACCCGCAGCAGGATGTTGCCGGCGCGGTGGCCGCCGACCTGGAGCGAAAGGGCCTTCTCGTCGCCCGAGAGCGGTACCTGCACGCGTACCCGGTCTGCTGGCGCTGTGGCACACAGCTGCTCTTCCGGTTGGTGGATGAGTGGTTCATCGCCATGGACCCGCTCCGCGAGCCGATCAGCGCCGTCACGCGCCAGGTCGAATGGCTGCCCCGAATCGGGCTCATGGAGCGAGAGCTGGATTGGCTGCGGAACATGGGCGACTGGATGCTCTCCAAGAAGCGGTACTACGGACTGGCGCTGCCGATCTGGGTCTGCGAAGGCTGCGACGCGTTCGAGGTGATTGGTTCGCGAGACGAGCTACAGCAGCGCGCGGTCTCGGGCTGGGAGGCGTTTGACGGGCACTCGCCGCACCGGCCGTGGATCGACGCCGTGACGATCGCATGTGCCAGCTGCGGCGGGGCAGCGCACCGCATCCCCGAGGTCGGCAACCCCTGGCTGGACGCGGGCATCGTCGCCTTCAGCACGCTGGGCTGGCAGACCGACCGCGCCGCCTGGGAGGAGTGGTTTCCGGCCGACTTCGTGACGGAGTCGTTCCCGGGCCAGTTCCGCAACTGGTTCTATGCGCTGCTGACGATGTCGACCGTGATGGCGGATCGGGCACCGATGCGAACCCTGCTCGGCTACGCGCTGGTGCGCGACGAGCACGGGGAGGAGATGCACAAGAGCCGGGGCAACGCGATCCCGTTCGACGAGGCGGCCGAGCGCATCGGCGCCGATGCGATGCGCTGGATGTATGCGGTCGCGAACCCGGCCGCGAACCTGAATTTCGGCTATGGCCCGGGAGCCGAGGTCATCCGTCGCTTCTTCCTGCCGCTGTGGAACACCTACAGCTTCCTGGTGACTTACGCCCGCCTGGACGGCTGGCTGCCGGAGGCGAGCGAACCGGGGGGCGATGCGAGCCTGCTGGACCGATGGATCCTGTCGCGGCTGGCCGGCCTGGTCAGCGAGGTCCGGCGCTCACTTGACGCCTACGACGCCGCGGCTGCGGCGCGGGCCATCGAGGCATTCGTCGAGGACCTCTCGAACTGGTATGTCCGACGCAACCGGCGGCGCTTCTGGAAGGGAGAGCTGGACCCCGACAAGCGCAGCGCGTACGCGACGCTCTACCGCACCCTGGCGACGCTGGCGCAGCTGCTCGCGCCGTTCGTGCCGCACGTCGCCGATGCGATCTGGGAGAACCTGGTGGCGGCGATCGATCCCGCCGCCCCCGACAGCGTGCACCTGAGCGCATTCCCGACCCCCGCCGCGGATGCCGTCGAGCCTGACGTCGAGGAAGGGGTGGCGCTTGCCCGACGGATCGTCGGATTGGGCCGCGCGGCTCGCGCGGCGAGTGGGCTGCGCACGCGGCAGCCGATCGCCGCGGTGCGCATCAAGCTGCCGCCGGCCGCCGGCGCGCGGGGGGCCCTGGCCGACGATCCGGCGATGGCCGCCGAGCTCGCCGCCCAGGTGCTCGACGAGCTGAACGCCAAGCGTTTGGATCTGATCCCGAGCGAATCGCAGATGATCGAGCGCACGCTCTACCCGTTGCTTCCGGTGATCGGGCCGCGGCACGGGGCCGCGGTGGGCAGGATCATGGCCGCGGCGCGCGCCGGACAGTGGGAGCTGACGGACAACGGCGAGGTCCGTGTCGCTGGCGAGACCCTCGCGCCGGACGAGTTCCAGCTTCACGCGCGCGCTCGCCCCGGCCACGAGGTTGCGCAGGACGGAGACCTCCTGGTGGCGCTCGACACGGCGCTGGACGAGGCGCTCCTCGCCGAGGGCCTGGCGCGCGAGGTCGCCCACCGGCTGCAGAACCTTCGGCGCACCGCGGGCTATGAGATCAGCGACCGGATCGCGGCGGCGGTGAGCGCCGATCAGGCGACGCTTGGCAGACTCGAGCCGTTCCGAGCGTGGCTCGCCGACGAGACCCTGGCCACCTCGATCGATCTCACCACGGACGCCGCGCTGCCGGATGCAGACCGCAGCGAGAAGCTGGACGTCGACGGCACGCCGATTCGCCTGGCGGTCCGCCGCGCCTGACCCGGAGCGACCATCGGCTACGATTCGGCGGCGATGACGAACACTCGGCCGCCCCACGCCGGCTGGTCGCCGGCAGTGGTGCTGCTGGCCACCGGGCTGACCGTCTATCTTGCCGACCAGGTCACCAAGGCGCTGGTCCAGGCCCGCCTGGATCTGGATCAGCGAGTTCCGCTCATCGGCGACGTCGTGGAGCTGTGGCATGCCCGCAACAGTGGAGCGGCGTTCAGCCTGTTCCAGGGCGGAACCGTGCTGTTCCTGGTGGTCACCGTCTTCGCGCTGGGCATGATCGTGTACTTCTACCGCGCCTTCCAGGGTCGAAGCCTGTGGCTGTACCTCGTCCTCGGGCTCGTCCTGGGCGGGACGCTGGGTAACGTCACCGACCGCCTGCGGAGTGGCTTCGTGACGGATTTCATCTCGGTCGGATTCGGCTCGATCAGGTGGCCTACGTTCAATGTCGCCGACTCGGCGATCGTGATCGGTATCCTCTCGCTGGTGCTCATCCTCAGCCTCATCGAGCGCAGCGACCGCGAGGCTCCGGCGTGAGCGCGCGGCTCGCCGGTGACCGCGTCGTGGAGCAGCCCGGACCGCCCGGGCGGGTCGACCTTGCAGTTGCCTCCGTGGCGGGCATCTCGCGGGCACATGCCCAGCGGCTGGTCGGGGACGGCAGAGTCCTGGTCGAAGGTCGTCGCGTGCGCTCCAGCGACCGGCTGCGCGGCGGGGAGCTGATCCGGGTGGAGCTGAGCGCGCCGCCGGATCCGGCACTTCGGCCCGAATCGATTCCGCTGCGGCTCGCCTACGAGGACGACGCGATGATGATCGTCGACAAGCCCGCCGGCCTGGTCGTCCACCCGTCAGCGGGCCACTCGTCGGGGACGCTCGTCAACGCGCTGCTCGGGCGCGCACGGCAGTCGGGGGAGCGACTCGGCTCCATCGCGGGTGTGGAGCGCGCCGGCATCGTCCACCGCCTCGACCGCGACACATCGGGCCTGATGGTGGTGGCCAAGACCGATGCCGCCCAGGCCTCGCTGATGAGGCAGTTCGCCCTCCGCACGGTCGAGAAGGAGTACCTGGCCCTGGTTCGCGGGGCGGCCCCGGCGGCGCACGGCCGGATCGAGGCGCCCGTCGGTCGTGACCCGCGCGACCGCCAGCGGATGGCGGTGGTCGCGGGCGGCCGGGCGGCGGTCACCGAGTACGACCTGCTCGACGCGGGCAACGGTCATAGCCTGCTTGCGCTGCACCCCTTGACCGGGCGCACCCACCAGATTAGAGCCCACCTCACGTACCTCGGGCTGCCGATCGTCGGTGACAGTCGCTACGGCGGGGGAATCGGGCCAGGCGGGCTGACCAGGCAGTTCCTTCATGCCGCGCGGCTGCGCCTCGAGCGCCCTGTTGACGGATCACCGCTCGAGGCCTGGAGCGCCCTGCCGGCCGACCTGGCCGGCAGCCTGGCAGCGGCAGGGCTCGGCAGCGATCGGCTCCCGCGGGGCGTGGGCGCCCGCGCCGGGGAGAGTGGCTGATGGCTGCTCCGAGGTCGCAATCGCGGATCAAGCGGCTGACCTTTCCGAACCCGCTGCTGGTCGTCGTCTCCGGGCCGTCCGGCGTCGGCAAGAGCACGATCGTGGCGGAGCTGGCCCGCCGCCACCCGCAGGTCGTGCCGATCGTGACGGCCACCACGCGCCGCCGCCGTCCCGGGGAGATCGACAAGGTGCACTACCACTTCCTGACACGCGCCGAGTTCGACGAGCTCCGTCGCGCCAACGGCCTGCTGGAATGCGCCGTAGTCCACGGCAACTGGTACGGGACCCCGATCGGGCAGGTTCGCGGGATCCTGGCAGCCGGAAGGGATGCGTTCCTGACCATTGACCCGCAGGGAGCACGTTCAATCCGTCAGCTCGTCCCCGATGCGCTGCTGATCTTCGTCATGCCGCCGTCGATCGAGGACCTCGCCGCGCGCCTGCGCGGCCGCGGGTCGGAGGACGACAGCTCCATGGCGCTGCGGAGGCGGAACGCGGAGCAGGAGATGGCGGCGGCCGGCGACTACGACCACGTGATCGTCAACGAGACGGGCCACCCCGAGGAAGCGGCCGGGCGGATCTGGGACATCGTGCAGGCAGAGGCGCGCCGAGACCCGCCGCGCAACGTCCAGGTCTGACCGGCCGGTGACCCCGGCACCCGACGGCCGGCGCATCGTCCGCGTGGCGGTGGAGGCTCAGGCTGACCGGCCGGAGCGGACGTTCAGCTACGTGCTGCCATCTCACCTGCCGACGCCGCATCCGGGCTCCCTCCTGCTCGTGCCGTACGGCTCTCGACTCGCACTCGGCTACCTGCTCGAGGTCGAGGAGGCACCGATGGGTTCCGAAACCCAGGACACGCTCCGATCTGTGGAGGCCGTCGTCTCTGCGCCGATGCTGACGGCCGACCTCCTCCGACTCGCCGAGGAAGTGGCGGCCTACTACCGCGCGCCGATCGGGACGACGATCGCCGCGATGCTGCCCCCGGGGC
>JALYXZ010000045.1 GCA_030946825.1 Chloroflexota bacterium
GACGATGTACGGGCAGATGACGGCCGGGTCGTGGATCTACATCGGCACGCAGGGGATCGTGCAGGGCACCTACGAGACCTTCGCCGAGCTCGCCCGGCAGCACTTCGGCGGGACGCTGCGCGGGACCACCACCCTAACCGCCGGGCTCGGCGGGATGGGGGGCGCACAGCCCCTGGCGGTGACCATGAACGGTGGCGCACTGCTCGCGGTGGAGGTCGACCCCGTCCGGGCCGAGCGGCGGCGGGCCATCGGCTACGTGGACGAGCTCACCGACGACCTGGACGACGCGTTGCGGCGCATCGACACCTGGCGGGCGCAGGGCACCGCGCGCAGCATCGCGCTGGTCGGCAACGCGGCCGACGTGGAGCCGGAGCTGGTCCGCCGCAGCTGGCGGCCGGATGTGGTGACCGACCAGACCTCGGCCCACGACCCGCTGGGCGGGTACGTGCCGGGCGGCATCGGTCTGGCCCAGGCCCTCGCCCTGCGCACCTCGGATCCAGACGAGTATCTGCGCCGATCGATGGCCTCCATCGCGGCCCACGTCCGCGCGATGCTCGCCTTCCAGCAGCGGGGTGCCGTGACCTTCGACTACGGGAACAACATCCGCGCACAGGCCAAGGAGGCGGGCGTGACGAATGCGTTCGACTTCCCCGGGTTCGTGCCGGCGTTCATTCGGCCGTTGTTCACCGAGGGCAAGGGGCCGTTCCGCTGGGCGGCCCTGTCCGGGGAGGCCGGCGACATCCTGAAGACCGACGCCGCGCTGATCGAGCTCTTCCCGGAGAACGAGACGCTGCACCGATGGCTCCGCCTGGCCCAGCAACGGGTGCCGTTCCAGGGCCTGCCGGCCCGGATCTGCTGGCTCGGCTACGGGGAGCGCGCGAAGGCCGGGCTGCGGATCAACGAGATGGTGCGCTCCGGTGAGCTGGCCGCACCGATCGTCATCGGTCGCGATCACCTCGATGCTGGGAGCGTCGCCAGCCCTTTCCGCGAAACGGAGGCGATGCGCGACGGGAGCGACGCCATCGCGGATTGGCCGATTCTCAACGCGCTGCTCAATACCGCCGCCGGCGCGACCTGGGTCAGCGTGCACCACGGCGGCGGAGTGGGCATCGGCTACAGCCTGCATGCCGGCATGGTGGTGGTCGCAGATGGCACCGCCGCGGCGGCGGGACGCCTCCAGCGAGTGCTGACCACCGACCCCGGGATGGGCGTGGCGAGACACGCTGACGCCGGCTACCAGCGGGCGATTGACGTCGCCCGCGAGCGCGGCGTTCGAATCCCGATGCTCGAGCGCGACTGACCTCCCTCCGCTGAGCCGCTGTGCGGCCACACCGTCGTGGAACTCGGCGTCGCCGAGTGGCGTCTCTTAATGAAATCTTTCTCAGACTGCGTCTGTGTACCGGGCATCAGTGAGCCCACACTCCGCTCAGCGGCTGCTGGACGATCGACGGACCGTCGGGAGCACGCAGTGGGCTGAAATGTAAGAGGGAGACGAAGGGACCGACCGTGCGCATCCGAGCAGGCGTCCGCCGTTCCGTTGCCGCCGGCCTGGCGCTGATGGTGGTCGCCGGCGCATGGAGCATCGGTGGTCAGCCGGCCGACGCGTCGACGGCGCTCGGCTCGAATCCGATCGTCGTCGAGAACGCGCGCCCCGGCAGCCTGAGCTGGCAGATCCCCGCCCCCGGCTATCGGATCGCCAACGACCTGGGCGGGCAGATCAAAGGCTACGCCTCGGCAACCGGCGTCAACATCGGAGGCCGCCTCGACTTCCTTGTCTCGGTCAACCCCGCCCAGTCATACCGGATCGCGATTTACCGTCTCGGGTGGTACCGCGGCGCCGGGGGCCGCCTGCTGATGCTGACGCCGTTCCTTCCCGGTATCCACCAGGCAGCATGCCCATCGGACCGGCGCACCGGTCTGACCCAATGCGCGTGGCGGCCCAGCTATCGCCTCTCCGTGCCCCGCTCCTGGGTGAGCGGGCTGTACGTGGCAGTGCTGTCCAGCATGTGGCGCTACCAGAACTACGTGCCCTTCACGGTCCGCGACGACACCGGACACCAGCCGCTGCTCGTCGTCCAGCCGGTGGCCACCTACCAGGCATACAACAACTACCCGCGCGGGACCGGCAAGAGCCTCTACGACTTCAACAGCGCGGGCGGCCGGACGATCAGCGGCGGGACGCGCGCGGTCAAGGTCTCGTTTGACCGGCCGTACGCCGCGGACGGCTCCAGCGGCCTGTTCGTGTACGAGCATCCTCTTGTCCGGTGGCTCGAGGCGAGCGGCTACGCCGTCTCGTACGTCACCGATGTCGACCTCCATGCGCGGGGGACGATGACCAGCCGCTACCGAGGGATCATCTTCAGCGGGCATTCGGAGTACTGGACAGCCCCGATGCGCAACGCCGCCGAAGCTGCCCGGGGCGCCGGTGTCGGCCTGGCCTTCCTGGGCGCCAACGACGCCTACTGGCAGGCACGCCTGGAGCCGTCCCTCGCGCGCCAGCCCAACCGCACGCTGGTCTGCTATCGGGCCGCCGCCCTCGACCCGGTCATCGACCGACGGCTGGTGACCGTGCGCTGGCGCGACGCGCCGGTCGGTCGGCCCGAGCAGCTGCTCCTGGGCATGGAGTACTCGAACATGGTGCGCGGCAGCGCCCCGTTCGTGGTCGTCAACGCGCGGTCCTGGATCTATGCGGGCACCCGGCTGCGAGACGGGCAGGCACTCCCGGGGCTGATCGGCGGTGAGGCCGATCGGATCGACACCTCCGTGGGCCAGCCGCTCGCGCTGAGCCGTGCTCTGCTCGGGCGCTCGCCGTACCGGACGCGGCAGGGCGGACTCGACGTCGCGAATGCCCTCGCGTACGTCGCACCCAGCCGCGCA
>JALYXZ010000069.1 GCA_030946825.1 Chloroflexota bacterium
GACCATGCCGCGCGGCCTCCTGCTGGTCGGCGTCAAGGATCGCTCGGTCGCCGAGTCGCGGATTGCGGCCCTCGCCGCGGAGGCCACCGGCGCCTCGATGAGCTCCGAGAGCTACCAGGGCGTCACCATCCACGTGGTCAGCTGGCCCTCGCCCGGCGCGGGGCCCGCGGGGACGCCGACGGGGACGGCGCCGAACAGCGTCTCCTACGCGGTCACCGCCGACGAGCTGATCGTCAGCAATGATGCTACCGGGATCCGCGGGGCGCTCGACGTGCACGCCGGACGAGTCGCCGGCCTTGCCGCCAACGCGGAGCTGCGGGCCGCCGTTGCACGCCTTCCGACCGATCGCGTGGCGACCACCGTGGTCAACAGCGCAGCCGTCTACACCCAGCTGCGCGCCAGCCTTGGGACGCAGCAGACGGCCATGACGGCGCTGCTGGACGCCCTCGCGCAGCTGCAGTCGAACCGGGTCGCGGTCGCCGCCGCACGCTTCGAGAACGACCGGCTGGTGATCACCGGCGCCACGGGCGCCCCGACCGGGGATCTGGCCGCGGAGAACCGGGACCGCGGCCTCGCGTCGCACGCTCCGCCCGACGCGCTGTTGTACGCCGAGACTGGAAACGTCGGTCGGGGATGGGCGGCGCTCATCTCCGGGGTCAAAGCCGCGCTGAAGGACCGGCCCGAGGGTGCGCAGCTCAAGCAGGCGGAAACGGCGCTCAAGGCCGACCTGGAGTCGTATGTGCGCTGGATCGGCGACGCCGCCGTGGTGGCAGGCTGGGACGGAAGCCAGCCCTATCTGGGCGCGATCATCACCCCGACCGATGCGCGCGAAGCCAGCCTTCGACTCCTGCAGCTGCAGGCGCTCGCCCAGCTGGCGGCCGCGGGCGGTCGTGGCCCGAAGGTGACCGTCGACCAGCAGCAGCACGGGACGGCGCGGATCACAACGGTGCGCATCTCGGTGCCAGGCGCGACGATTCCCGAATGGGCTCGCGCAGTGCAGTACTCGGTCACCGACGGGCGCGTGGTGATCGGCATCGGTGAGCGGTTCGTCGGACGCGTGCTCGATCAACAGCCGGCAGCCTCGCTCGCCAGCGTGAGCCGGTTCCGGCAGGCGGTGGAGGGCATGGGCGGTCCGTCGAGCGTGTCGCTGAGCTGGGTCGACCTGGCAGGCATCCGCACCGCCATCGAGAAGCAGCTGCCGCCGGCGGTCCGCGCTCCCTACGAGGCGCAGGTGCAGCCCTGGCTGCGCCCCTTGGACCTGGCCGTGGGTGTGACCCGCCTGGAGGATGGCGACATCGTGACGCGCGGCGCGATCACGGTGAAGTAACTCCGTGGAGGCGCGGGGGTTTCGGTCAGTGGCGGTGGGGAGCGTGCGGGGCAGCCGGCCGCATGAGCAGGTCGCGCCGGTCGCCCCAGCGCTTGAGGAAGCGGTAGAAGTTTCTCTTTGACAGCCGATCCCGCTCTGCAACAGGGAGCGCGTGATAGCCCCGGTGCGCGTGGCGCACGAGCGGGAGGTCGGCGAGCCGCGCAGCCCGCCACCCGGCGGCTCGAGCAGCGAAGCTGAAGTCGAGGTCCGCGTTACGGTGGAAGCGAAAGTGCGGGTCGAAGAGACCGACGTCGCGCAGCACCTCGCGCCGCACGGCGAGGAAGTAGGCCTCGACCGCATCTACCTCGCCGGGCTCTGCCTCCTCGAACTGCCGGCCATTGTCCGAGGTCAGGCCCCAGGCGCCGGCCACTCCAAGGCGCGGGTCGGCCTCGAAGGCGGCAAGCACCGGCGTCAGGAAGTCGCCGGTCGGTTCGACCGATGTATCTACCAGGATCGCCACCGCACCGCGCCCGCGTCGCATGCCGAGGTTGACGGCATCCGCCCACCCGAGCCGATGGCTGGTCGGCAGCAGCGTGAGGTGCGGCCGAATCGGATCGGGGATCTCGGCTGCCACGTCGAACGAGGCAGCGTTCGCGACCGCCACCAGCTCCCAGCTGCCGGTCGGCGGGTGCGCGGCGAGCCCGCGCGCAAAGCGCCGCAGATCGGATGGATGATCCTCCGCCACCAGGTGCAGCGTCGCGTCGGCAGTCGGCGGCTGGTCGAGCAGAGACTCGAGCGCTTCGGCGCTTGCGTAGCCGGTGTCGGCCGCCGCCGTCGGCAGGAGCGGTCGAAGGGTCGAGATTCTCGTCGAGCCGCCGGCCGGGCCATGCGCCGAGCGCGGAGGCCCGTCGCTCACCTCCCACCCGCGTTGGCGGATCTGGTCACGCAAGGCATCGGCGGTCTCCCAATCGCGGGCGGCACGGGCAGCGCTCCGCTGCGAAAGGAGCTCCATCACTTCGCGCGGAGCGTCGGGCTCGTCAGTCACCTGCCGTGCCTTGGCGCCGGTCACCTCTTCCCGCCGCTGGCCAGGGCGCGACGCGGCCGATCGGTCGGTTCTGCGCATCGCGCGCCAGCTTGTGCGCCCCACCGGTCGGCGGCTCGTACCGGAGTCGGTCCACGGGATCGCCGCCGAGCAGGTGGCGCGTCACGATCTCTTCCGCATCGTCCGGCGTGACCGCTGCGTACCAGATCGCGTCCGGATAGATGACCACCATCGGTCCGTTGCCGCACTGGGAGAAGCAGCCGGCGTGGTTGACTCGCACCCGGTCGCTGACCGCCGCCTCCCTTACGAGGGCTTTGAGGCGAGCGTGGACACCGAGCCCATCACCGTCGACGAAGGGGCACCACTCCCCGGAGGTGCAGACGAAGACGTGGCGCTCGTAGACCGCGACGCTCAAAGTCACCCCCGTGAAGGCCGGAAAGTACCGGGGAGGCAGAGCCCCCCGCAACCTTACTATCCGGCCAGAAGCCGCGCTCACCGCACCCTGATGTCGATACCGCAAAGGGCCACCGCGGCTGGAGGTACCCAGCAAGACCAATGATCACCAACGAGGTCGGGAAGTTGCTGACGGCGTCCGAGGTCGCCGACATGCTGCACCTGCACGTCAACACCGTGAAGCGGCTCGGCGACCGCGGCGAGCTGCCCTTCTTCCGCGTCTGCAAGCGCGGTGACCGGCGCTTCCGGCTCGACGACGTCCTCGAGTTCCTGCGCCGCGCGAAGTAGACATCCCCGCAGTTCCGCTGAGCCAGCAGTAATGCGTCGATAACCGATTGATGCTCGCCCCGGACCCACACCGGGGCGGCAGTCTCGTCCCGCCAGGGGCGCGCGACAGGCGACCGCCGGAGGTGCCCATTTTCGGCGGTCGCTTGCTGTCCGGCATAATCGGTCGCGCATGACCGATGAAGCTGCTCTCCGGCTGGAGGAAGGCCGCCGCCTCCTCGACGGCGGGGATCTCACCGCGGCGGTCACCATCCTTGCGCCGCTCACCGGCCATCCCGACCCCGATCGGTCGGGCGAGGCGTGGCTTCTGATCGGCAACGCGCGTTACCGCAGCGACGACGAAACCGGCGCGCTCGAGGCGTGGCGGCAGGCAGCGGCCAGTGGTGGCGCCGTGGCGTGGCTCGGTTGGCGCTCGATGGCGGAGCAACATGTTCGCTCCGGCAACCTGGACGAGGCCGTCGCCGCCTACCGAGAGGCGGATCGGCGCGCGCCCGCCGCGGAGCGCGGGGCGATCGCGAACCGGATCGCCTGGCTCCTCAAGGAAACCGGCCACGACTTCGCGGCACGCCGGCAGTTCAATCGGGCACGAGGGGCCTACGCCGCCTACCTCCCCTGGGTGACGTACGCGCTGATCGCGATCAACGTGGTCGTCTTCCTCGTCGACTCCGCGCTCGGTGGCTTCCGGCTGTCGCTGTTCGGCAGCAGCGGGGGACCGCTGCTCGAGCAGGGTGCGGTGTACCAGCAGGCGGTTGCGGCCGGCGAGTGGTGGCGGATCTTCACCAGCGCCTTCCTCCACCTCGGCATCCTGCATATCGCGTTCAACATGTACGCGCTCTATCTGTTCGGGCCGGTGATGGAGCAGCTGTACGGGCACCTCGAATACGTAGTCCTGTACATGCTGTGCGCCGCCGGGGGCAGCATCCTGACCATCCTGGTGGCCCCGAAAACCGCCGCGGCGGGCGCGTCGGGCGCGATCTTCGGCCTGCTGGGGCTGGGCTTCGTCGTCACGCGACGCCATCACCTGATGCTCGACCGCCATTCCCGCGCGCTGCTCAGCCAGGCCGGCTCGTTGCTGATCATCAACCTGGTCATCACCTTCGCCGCACCGACGGTGATCAGCTGGACCGGCCACGTGGGCGGCCTGCTGGTCGGCGCGCTGATCGGCCTGCTCCTGTCGCCCGCCCAGGGGTTCACGTTGGGTGGCCGCTGGCGAGGGCCGGGTGGCGAGCAGGTGGAGAGCGGCCTGCCGCTCGCGCTGCGGGCCGGCGTCTACGCGGTTGTCGCCGTGCTGCTGCTGGTCGGCTGGTACGTGGCGGTTGGACGCGCAGGCTGAAGCCATGCGGCGGGCACTGGCCTGCTGGACGGAGGTGGTCCAAATGTGCTTTGAGCTCGACGCCCGACCGCCGCTGCCGCCGATCCGTGGCGGCGCCTCGGATGCCCGCGGACTGCTGCTCACCTCCGGCGACGGCACGCGCCTCTCCGCCTACGCCGCTCGCGCCACCGAGCCTGCGGCGCCAGGCCCTGCGGCGCCAGGCTCGGGGGCGCCAGGCATCGTGGTGATCCCCGACATCCGGGGCCTGCACCCGTACTACGAGGAACTGGCGCTGCGCTTCGCGGAAGCGGGGGTCAACGCCGTGGCGATCGACCTGTACGCCCGCACCGCGGGGACCGGCTCGCGGGACGAGGACTTCGACGCGCAGAGCCACGCGGCACAGGCGCGTCCCGATGCGGTCAGCGCCGACGTCGCCGCGGCGGTCGGCTACCTGCGTGGCCGCCAGGGTGGCAGCGCGGCGCGGGTCTACACCGTCGGCTTCTGCTTCGGCGGCCGGATCAG
>JALYXZ010000073.1 GCA_030946825.1 Chloroflexota bacterium
CCTGCCGCCGCCGATGGCGAACCAGGCGCTCAGCGTTCCCGACTTCCGGCGGTACGTCGCCGGTCGCTTCCTCGGCTCCATCGCCGTCGAGATGCAGACCGTGGCGGTCGGTTGGCAGGTGTACGCCGCCACCCACAACCCGCTCGACCTGGGGCTGATCGGGCTCTCGCAGTTCCTGCCGTTCCTGCTGCTGGTGCTGCCCGCCGGCCAGGCGGCCGACCGGCTCGATCGACGACGGATCGTGGCCGGCTGCTACGCCCTGGAAGCGATCGCTGCGGCTGCCCTGCTGACGTTCAGCGTGATCGGACTGCGCAGCGCCGTGCCGGTCTTCGCGGTGATGGCCCTCTTTGGCGTGGCACGCGCCTTCTCGATGCCGACCAGCCAGGCGCTGCTCCCCAACCTGGTGCCGCCGCCGATCTTCGCCAACGCGGTGGCGGTCCACTCGTCCGCCGGCCAGGTGGCGACCATCGCCGGGCCGGCGATCGGCGGCCTGCTGTTCCTCGCCGGCGCCGGCGTGGTGTACGCCACGGTGCTTGCCCTGCTGGCCGTGGCCGCAGTCCTGATCGTCGGTCTGGGCGGGGGCGGCCGGTCATCCTCGCGGCGCGCTCCGACCGAGCCGATCCGCCTCGGCACGCTGCTCTCCGGCGTGCGCTTCGTGCGCTCCCAGCCGATCGTGCTGGGCTCGATCTCGCTCGATCTGTTCGCCGTCCTGTTCGGCGGGGCGACGGCGCTGCTGCCGGTGTTCGCCAGCGACCTGCTGCGGGTCGGGCCCATCGGTCTCGGCGTGCTGCGAGCCTCCCCGGCGGTCGGAGCGGCCCTGTGCGCGGCGGTGATGAGCGCGCGGCCGATCCGCGACCACGTGGGACGCTGGATGTTCGGCGCGGTGGCGGCCTTCGGCGTGGCGACGCTGGTGTTCGCTGTCTCGCGCAGCTTCCCGATCACTCTCCTGGCGCTGGTCGTCCTGGGCGCTGCGGACATGGTCAGCGTCTTCATCCGGCACCTGCTCGTCCAGCTCGAGACGCCGGACGCGATCCGGGGCCGCGTGAGCGCGGTGAATGCCGTCTTCATCGGTGCTTCCAACGAGCTAGGGGAGTTCGAATCGGGCGTGACCGCGGCGTGGCTGGGCGTGGTGCCGGCCGTGCTCGTCGGCGGTGCAGCAACCATTGCGGTCGCGGTCATCTGGTCGCGCCTCTTCCCCGGGCTGTGGTCGCTGCGGCGCTTTCCGGAGCCCGCCGCCGGCGTGCGGCCAGAGGTCGAGGAGGCCGGGGGCGCGCAGGGGAACGGTGCGGCCGGCGGAGTAGAATCGCGGCCGTGATTGATCCGGTCGCCCTCCGGCTCGGGCCGCTCCAGGTCCACTGGTACGGCATCATCATCGCGCTTGCGGTGCTGGCCGGCGCCTTCCTGGGCACCGTCGAGGCGCGGCGTCGCGGCGAAGATCCCGACCACGGATGGTCGATGCTCCTGCTGGTGATCCTGACCAGCCTCATCGGCGCACGCATCTACCACGTCATCCACCAGTGGGGCCCGATCTATTCGGCGCACCCCGAGCTGATCCCCCAGATCTGGAACGGCGGCATCGGTATCCCGGGGGCGATTGCCGGAGGCGTGCTCGGAATCTGGATCTACACTCGCCGTAAGGACCTGAGCCTGGCGCGCTGGCTCGACATCTTTGCTCCTGCACTGCTGCTCGGCCAGGCCATCGGTCGGCTCGGGAACTTCGTCAACCAGGAGCTGTACGGCCCGCCCACCACCCTGCCGTGGGGGATCCCGATCGATGCCGCGCACCGCGCCGGGACGCCGTGGAACGCGGTCGATTTCCCGGTGGCCACTACGCGCTTCCAGCCGCTGTTCGCGTACGAGGCGCTCCTCAACCTGTTGGGCATGGTGGTGCTGCTGTGGGTGGCACGCCGATTCGCCCGCCACCTGTATGACGGCGACATCGCGTTGCTGTACATCATGTGGTACGGCGCGGTCCGCTCCGCGCTGGAGCCGATGCGCAACGAGACCGGCAACTGGACGATCCTTGGCATCCCGACCGCGATCTGGATCGGGGTCATCGCGTTCGCGGTCGCCGGCGTCTTCCTGGTTCTCCGCCATCGGTTCGGCTGGGGCACCCCGGGTGGCTGGATGAACGGATCGGGCCAGACCGATGCCCAGGCAGCGGCCGACACAGGAGCGACGGAGCCACAACCTGGCTGAGCGCTCGGCCATTCTCCCCGATGTCACCGCGGCGGTCGGCGCGACACCCCTGGTGGCGCTCGACCGCCTGGCACACGGCGTGGCGCCACGGATCGTGGCCAAGCTGGAGAGCGTCAACCCCGCAGGCTCGGTGAAGGACCGGATCGCGCTGCCGATGATCGAGGCGGCGGAGCGAGAAGGTCTCCTGAAGGCGGGCGGAACGATCGTCGAGCCGACCAGCGGCAACACCGGCGCCGGGCTGGCGATGGCCGCCGCGGTGAAGGGCTATCGGTGCATCTTCGTGATGGCCGACAAGCAGAGCGACGAGAAGCGCGCGCTGCTGCAGGCTTACGGCGCCGAGGTCGTAATCTGCCCGAGCGACGTGGCCCCGGACGACGAGCGCAGCTACTACCGCGTCTCCGATCGCCTGGCACGCGAGATTCCCGGCGCCTGGAAGCCGGACCAGTACGCCAACCCGCTGAATCCCGCTGCGCACTTTGCGGGGACCGGCCCCGAGATCTGGGACGCCACCCAAGGGCGCGTCACCCACCTGGTGGCGGCGATCGGCACCGGCGGCACGATCAGCGGGGCGGGGCGCTATCTCAAGGAGCGCAAGCCGAGCCTGGTGGTGGTGGGGGCTGACCCGGCAGGCTCCGTCTACTCCGGCGATACGCCGCGCCCCTATCTGACCGAGGGAATCGGCGAGGACTTCTGGCCCGATACCTACGACCGCGACGTGTGTGACCTCATCATCCAGGTCGCCGATCGCGATTCGTTCCTCACCGCCCGGACAGCGACCGCCTGCGAAGGGATCCTGATGGGGGAGTCGTGCGGCACCGCGCTGTGGGCCGCGCTGCAGTGCGCGCGCGACGTCGCGGATCCCTCGGCACTGATGGTCGTCATCCTGCCCGACGGCGGCCGCAACTACCTGGCCAAGCTCTACGACGACGCGTGGCTGCGCGCGCAGGGGCTGCTGGCCGAGGGCGAGTCACCGCGAGACTACGACTGGCGGGCGACGCGGCCCGGGGTCGTCGTGCGCCGCGGCGGAGGGGCAGAGGCGGGGGATGCCGCAGAGGCCGCAGAGGCGGCGGCGGACGGGGCAGACGAGGCGGCCGGGTCAGCGCGGGCGTAGAGGCGGACCAGGCGCCGCCGGCCTAGCCTCGGAACTCGCCAGAGGCGCGTGGGCTAGGGCGAAGCCTCGGAGCTCCCGTGGGCTGAGCAAGCGACGGTCAGGCACCTGTTGCCCGACAGCGTTAGGCGCCGCCTTCCCGCCCGGTGCGCAAAGCGGCATGCCAGACGGGGTGTCAGGGCGTTTGCGGCGTCGTGTTGCTCGGTGGGTGGGAATCGGTCCGGGGACAGGCTCAACCACGCCCTCCCGGACGTCGGTGGCTCAAGCTGCGGGAGACCCTCCGCTCGCCGGGGCTACCGGCGCGGTCCCACCACTCGCGCGGTGCCGCTCGCTCACGCGGCGTTGGAGCGGCCCATTCACTGCGCCGACCCGGCGTGCTCACCCTGCGCGGCGCCCCATTCACGCGGCTGTCACGCGGCGTGCCAGGGAGTGCGGTACGGCGCCGTGACACAATGCCGACCGATGAGCGAGAGCGCGGAGGATCGGTTCGAGACGCTGGCTGTGCATGCCGGAGCCGCGCCGGACCCGGCGACGGGTGCCGTTGTGCCCGCCATTCAACCCTCGACCACCTTCAAGCAGGACGCGGTCGGCGCGCCCCGCCAGGGATTCGAGTATGCCCGCAGCGACAACCCGACGCGGCGGGCGCTGGAGGCGACCATTGCTGCGCTCGAAGGCGGAAGCCACGGGCTCGCCTTCGCCTCCGGGCTGGCGGCGACCCAGAACCTCCTCTACCTGCTCGACCCAGGGGACCGGATCCTGATGACCGATGACGCCTACGGCGGGACCTGGCGCCTTGCCCAGCAGGTCATGGCCCGCTACGGGGTCAAGACCGATGCGGTCGACCTTCGCGACCTCGATGCGGTCGACCGGGCGCTCCGCGGCGGCCCGTCGGCTCGGATGGTGTGGATCGAGACGCCCACCAACCCGCTGCTCAAGGTCGTGGACATCGCAGGCGTGTCGCGCCTTGCAGCCAGCGCCGGGGCGCTGACGGTGGTCGACAACACGTTCGCCACGCCATTCCTCCAGCGGCCGCTGGACCTTGGGGCCGATGTCGTCCTGCACTCGGCGACCAAGTACCTCGGCGGCCACTCCGACGTGGTCGGCGGACTGGCCGTGACCCGGTCGGCGCAGATCGCCGAGCGGCTGCGGTTCACCCAGAACGCCGCGGGTGCGGTTCCGTCGCCCTTCGATTGCTGGCTGCTGATGCGAGGCATACGGACCCTGGCAGTTCGGATGGAGCGAGCCTGCGCCGGGGCGGCACGCATCGCGGAGTGGCTGACCGCCCGGGCCGATGTCGAACGCGTCTACTATCCCGGCCTGCCAGACCACCCGCAGAGAGACCTCGTGGAGCGGCAGATGCGACTACCGGGGGCGATCGTCAGCTTCCAGGTACGCGGCGGGGAGCAGGCGGCCCATCGGTTCGCGGCCGCAACGCGCCTCTTCACCCTGGCCGAGTCGCTGGGGGCGGTGGAGTCCCTGATCGAGGTGCCCGCCGCGATGACCCATCTCTCGGTCGCCGACACGCGCCTGGCAGT
>JALYXZ010000075.1 GCA_030946825.1 Chloroflexota bacterium
GTTCGGTCATGCGGATCCTCCTGAAGGCCCCGATGCTACCCCGCGCGGGCGCGCCGCTCTACAGTAGGTCGGGGCGACGCCAACAACCCCGCAACCACTCAAGCGAGGGTCGGGCGCCTTGCTCGCAAGACGCGATGGCCCACTCGCCACCGAGGTCATAGCATGAGCAGTTCCCGACCGGTCGTCGTTCATCCCGGGGAGGGCATCTCCGGCCCGGCTCGGCCTGAGACGCGACGGCACATCTACGACCCCCAGGGCCGCTGGGTCGGCTGGGCCGGCTGGATCCGGAACGACGCAGGCGACGTGAGTGGCTGGCATCACCATGCTGACAACGACACCTACGTCTACGTCATCCGCGGGTCGGTGACGATCCACTTCGGCCCGGGTGGAAGCGATAGCGTTGTGGCGCGCGCCGGCGACTTCTTCATCGTTCCTTCCCAGGCGATTCACCGCGAGACGACCGGCCAGGATGCCGACCTCGAAGCATTCATCTTCCGCGTCGGCGGCGAGCCGGAGCACGTCAGTGTGGATGGTCCGGAAGCTGGAGGAAGCTGACCCGCCGCTTGACGTCAGTCCGGGAATGCCTCGGGGCCGCGCTCGGAGAGCTCCCGCGCGTTCTCGGCCGAGTCCTCCGGCGGGATCCAGGAGTACGGGTATCGGTCGTCCTCCAGCTCGGCGGCCTGCGCCGTCAGGTGCAGCGGGTGGAAGGTGTCGATCATGACCGCCAGCTCTTCAGTGGACTCCTTGCCGATGCTCGCCTCCACGGTGCCCGGATGCGGCCCGTGGGGGATGCCCGCCGGATGGACGGTGAAGGAGGAGATGTCCACTCCGCGTCGGCTCATGAAGTTGCCGGCCACGTAGTAGATCACCTCGTCGCTGTTGATGTTGCTGTGGTTGTAGGGCGCGGGGATGGCGAGCGGGTGATAGTCGAACTTGCGGGGCACGAAGCTGCAGACCACGAAGTTGCGCGGCTGGAAGGTGAGGTGCACCGGCGGCGGCTGGTGCACGCGCCCGGTTATCGGCTCGAAGTCGCCGATGTTGAAGGCGAAAGGCCACAGGTAGCCGTCCCAACCCACGACGTCGAAGGGATGGTGCCGATAGTGGTAGGCGGTCAGTCTGCCCCGGGTCTTGACCTCCACCACGAAGTCGCCCTCGCCGCTCTGTGGCGCCATCTCGTCCGGCGGCCGGATGTCTCGCTGGCTGTAGGGCGAGTGCTCCAGGAGCTGGCCCCACTCGTTGCGGTACCGGTTGGGTGGCTCGATCTCGGAGGGACACTCCAACCACAGCATCCGCTGCGGGACGCCGTCGTCGGGTTGCACGCGGTAGGTGGTGCCGATGGGGATGACCAGGTAGTCACCCGGCCCGTAGGCGATCGGTCCAAAGATCGTCTCCAGCGTGCCGCTGCCCTCGTGGACGAAGTACATTTCGTCCGCCTCGCCGTTGCGGTAGAAGCGCTCCATCGGGGCCGCGGGGCGGGCCACGCCGAAGATGACGTCCGCATTGAAGAAGAGCGGCACGCGGCCGGTGATCGCGTCGCCCGCCGGCTCAATGCCGCGCGTATTGACCAGGTGATGCCGATGCGCCCCGTCGCGGTCGTCCGCCGACGCCTCGATCGCGACGTCGCGCGACTTCTCGATCTGATGGGTCTGGGTCGGCGGCGTTTCGTGGTACAGGAGCGAGGAGCGCCCTGAGAAGCCCTCCACGCCGAACAGCTCCTCCGCGTACAGCGAGCCGTCCGGCTTGCGGAACTGGGTGTGGCGCTTGTGCGGGACCGTTCCGCGCTGCACGTAGAACAAGGGCCGATTCCTCGCTGCTGCCGCGCCATTCTATTCCGGCCGGGTGTCTGTCGGCCCCGCGCACGGGTCGGCTAGCATGCACCGATGAACGTCAAGAATCTCAACCACGCGGTGCTGTGGGTCCGCGACGCCTCGGTTTCGGCTGACTTCTACCATCGGGCCTTCGGTTTCGAAGAGGTGGGCCGCGAGCGCGGCGGCCAGATGATCTTCATGCGCGCCGCGAGCGGGCCAAATCACCACGACCTGGGCCTCTTCTCGGTCGGCGCAGATGCGCCACGGCCGGCCCGCGGCTCGGTGGGCCTCTACCACCTCGCGTGGGAGGTGGCCACCATCGAGGAGCTCGCCGATGCCGCGCAGGCGCTGGGCGACGCTGGAGCGATGACCGGCGCCAGCGATCACGGCGTGAGCAAGTCGCTCTACGGCCGCGACCCCGACGGCATCGAGTTCGAGATCATGTGGCGGGTGCCGCGCGAGGCATGGGGCGAGTACGAGACGCGCGGCGTGGTCCTGCCGCTTGAGCTTGAGCGCGAGCTCGAACGCTGGGGTGCCGCCGGCCGCCCCGTCAGCTGATCGCGGGGGAACGGCTCGCGCCCGAAGCGGTGGCGTTGTCCGCGACCGCGGCGAGAATGGCTTTGACCTCGAACGGGGTGAGGCCGGGATGCTTGCTGAGGATCAGCGCCACCAGCCCGGCGATATGCGGCGCCGCGAAGCTGTTGCCGGTGGCCGCCGTCTCGGTTCCGTCCTTCCACGCGATCGGGACGTCGACGCCCCACGCGCCGAACTCCACGGGTGGCCTGGGGTTGTAGTAGAAGCGCCACGGGTCCGGCTCCCCGTGGGCCGCCACCGACAGGACCGATGAGAAGAGCGAAGGGTAGCTCTGGACCGGCACGTTGTTGGCGGCGCTGACCAGGGCCACGTTGTGGAAGTAGGCGTCATCGGCCAGCTCGTGGAAGACCGGGTACATCGCCTCGCTCTTGCTGGAGAGGCTCAGGTTGGCGACCTGGACACCGCGCTCGATGGCCCATTCCAGGCCGCGGGCGAACGCGGCGCCCTTGCCCTTCAGGTCCGCCCCGAGGACTCGGACCGACACGATCTCCGCCTGCGGCGCGAGGCCGAGGATGATCCCGGCGCACGCGGTGCCGTGGCCGAAGAGATCCTGCGGCTCGTCGGGCACCACCTCGGGATCGCCGTCGGCGTTCATCCGCACCGCCACGCTCTCCACGAGCCTGCCGCGGACCTTGGGGTGCGAGCCCTCAACGCCGCTGTCGATGATCGCGACCCTCACCCCTTTGCCGGTCGCCCTGCCCCACGCCCAGCCTCTGTCGATGCTCTGCAGGCCCGCGCTGCGTGCCAAGCTTCCGGGCGACGCGCCGGCATCGACGAACGGCCCTGACCAGGCGGGCAGGTCATCGTCCGGCGGCGGCATGGGGGCTGGCTACCGGCGCCGTGAAGCGCGCGCGCCGTGAATGGCCACCACGCCGAGGATGTCCGCAAGCAGCGACAGCTCCCGCTCGCCGAGGTTTCGCACACTGCTCACCTGGTCGACGAGCGTCCAGAATGGCTGCTCGGCCTGCCAGTCGAGCTCCGCGGCGGCGGTGGCGAGCGCGTCGATCTGTTGAGAGCTGAGGCTCCCATTCCCCACGGCGCCGATCGCCGAGCGCAGCAGCGTCGGCAGGTCGCGCTGGACGCGCGCGGCGGCGATGGCGGTGGCGGCCTGAGTGGCGAACACTGCCAGCAGCTCCATGTCCCGCAGGCTGAATGTCGGCGAGCTCCGCTTGTCGAGCACCTGCAGCACGCCGTGCGTGCCGCCCTCGTCGACCAGCGGCACCGCCGCGAGCGAGCGAGGCACGTAGCCGGTCCGCTCGGCGGTGGATCGGTCGAATCGAGGATCCGAGGCGACATCGCTCAGGGCGAGGGCCTGACCGGTGGAAAAGACGAAACCCGCGATACCTTGGCTGGGTTTCACGGACTTCCCGATCGCCCCCGCGCCCTGCGGGCCCGCCGCGACGCGGAACTCGAGACGATCCGGGTCCGGCTCGAAGAGCGCGATCGAGGCCGCCTCGGCGTCGAAGAGGCGGACCGTGGCATCAACGATGGATTGAAGCAGCCGCTGCTCGGTGCCCGCTTCCATGCGGGCGGCAACCGCGCCGCGCAATGCGACGGCACGGAGCGCCTGCACCGCGTCGGTCAGCTCGTCGCGGGTTGGCTCGTCATTCACGGGACTTCGCCCGGGTCACAGCCAAAAGCAGGACGCCGGTTTGGCCGACGCCCCGCTTCCAGGTTCCCGCTCCCCTCAGCGGGACGTGTGCATGTGGCCTTCGACGTCGTCGTCCTCACTGGCGCGTGTATGAACGTGGCCCTCGACGTCGTCGTCGTCGGTGGCGCGTGACGTGTGCTTGTGGCCTTCGACATCGTCGTCGTCGGTGGCGCGGGTGTGAACGTGGCCCTCGACGTCGTCATTGTCAGAGGCCCGCGTATGAACGTGGCCTTCGACGTCGTCGTCGTCCGACGCACGCCCTCGGATTGGGGTTCGATCGCTCAGGGACATTTGATTGGCCTCCGAATCACTGATCTGCTCTGGTCCGGTACATCGGTCCAGTTGCCTGTGGTGACACTACGCTGTGACCGCAAGGGCCAGCAGCTGCCGGCCGACAGGCGGGCTGTCAACTTTGCGACAGGCCGACGCTCGCGGGGAGAGGGCATGGTGCCAACGGCGTCAGCGCTCACCGCGACGCTCGAGCTCCTCCACGTCGCGGATCACGAGCCGATCCCGCTCGATCCGCAGCAGCCCGCTGCCCACGAGGTCGCTGAGGAGCCGATTCACGCTCTGCCGGGTGGCACCGATCATGGCGGCAAGGTCCGACTGGGTGTACGGCCAGTCCAGGCCGATGTCCTTGCGCGCCTCGGGATCCGCCTCGCGGGCGAGCCGGGCGAGCCGGGTCGCCAGCCGGCCAGCGAGATCGAGGAAGTGCAGCTCCTCGACGTGGCCGGTCAGCCTTCGGAGCTCCCCGGCGATCGATCGGAGGAGCGCCTCGCGCAGGGCTGGGTCGGCGCCGACGAGCTCCAGGAAGTCGGAGCGCGGAAGGCTCAGCGTCTCGGTCGGCTCGAGGGCGGCCGCAGTCGCGGAGCGCGGCGCTCCGTCGAGCAGCGACAGCTCCCCGAAGAAGTCGCCGGGGCGCAGGGTGGCGATGATCGCCTCCTCGCCTTCCGGAGACGGGAGGAGGATCTTCACCGCGCCGGCAGTCACGACGTGCAGCGCGTCGCCCGCGTCGCCCTGGTGGAAGATCACCTCGCCACGTCGGAACCGGCGGCGTCGAAGGTGACGCTCAACGTCTGCCAACGCAGCGGGCTCGACATCGCGGAAGAGCGGACAGCCCGCGAGCAGCTCCCGGACGCCGCTGACTGGACGGGTCACGCGGGTGCCTCACCGGCCTGGGGTGGAGCCGGGTTCCCGAACCCCATCGCCCCAGCTCCACGGTGCAGATCGAGGAGCCGGGACGTGAGCCCCGGACCAGCCGCGACCAGCTCCAGGAACCTGTCACCGTCGAGCGCCAGCAGCGTTCCGTCGGATCCGGCCGTCACCGTCGCAGTGCGCGGCGTGCGGGCGAGAAGCCCGATCTCCCCGAACACCTCGTCGGGTCCCATGGTGCGCAGATGTGCCGGGGGTTGGCCGGCTCCATCGGTCTGGGTCACCTCGAAGCTGCCGTCGGCGATGAAGTAGAAGCGGTCTGCAGGATCGCCCTGGCGGATCACCACCTGCCCGGCCGTGACGGGAAGCCTGACCAGGTGCTCGGCCGCCTGCTCGAGGGTCGCCGGCGCCAGGCCGCCGAAGCTCGGAAGCGCGATGAATCGCTCCGCGGCAGGGTCGAGCGCGACGCGCACGCGGCCCCACCGTCCGACCAGCACCACGCCGATCGCCGTGGCGGCGGCCATGCTCGCCCCGAGCGCCCCGAGCAGCAGCACCGGTGACACGAACTGCGCGAGGAACGGCCCCGTGAATGCCCCGACTGCGTAGGCGGCCACGGCCAACGTCTCCATGGCGCCCAGCATCCGGCCACGGATCGCGTCGGGGACAGCTCGCTGAAAAAGCGTGGTCGCAACCACCTCCAGGACGAGCAGTCCGGTGTAGGCGACCACCATCGCGCCCAGGGCCGGCAGCAGCGCCGACGCCTGGCCGAGAAGTGCCAATCCGACGCCCAGGGTGACGCCGCCCGCGAGCAGCGGCATGCCGAGCCGTTGCCGGAGGGTGACCGGGCCGGAGAGGACGGCGCCCACCAGCCCGCCTGCACCGATGGCGGCGTTCAGCCAGCCCGTTCCCGCCTCGCCGGCGTGCAGGACATCGACCGCCACCACCACGGTCAGGACCGCCAGGGCGCCCGACACGAATCCCTCCGCAACGTTGATGATCACCAGACCCGAGAGCGGCCCGATCACCGGCCGGATCTCGGCGCGGGACGCTCGGCTGACGCCCGGTGCGCGCTCCGACACCGTGCGCTGCTGGCTCGCGCGCGGCAGTCGCCACAGGATGACGGCCACGACGCCGAACGAGACCGCGTTGAGCAGGAAAGCGAATGCCAGGCCTCCGACCGTCAGCAGGATGCCGGCGAGGGCCGGCCCGATGATGAACGCGAGGTTCTCCAGGCTGGCCCATGCCCCGTTCGCCGGTCCCAGCTCCGTCTCGTCGGCGACCAGGCTCGGGAGCAGCGAGCCGATGGCGGGACCGAAGAAGGTGGAGAAGCAGGCGGCGAGCAGGCTGAGCGCCACGATCAGCCAGACCGATGCGCCGGTGGCGACACAGACGGTGAGCGCGATCATCACCACGCCCCGGGCGACATCGGTGACGAGCAGGATCATCCGGCGGTCGTAGCGGTCGACGATGATGCCGGCCGGCACGGAGAGCACGACGTACGGGAGCACGCGGGCCGCACCCACGATCCCGAGCACGACCGCCGATCCCCCCGCCTGGTGCACGACGACGAGCAGCGCAACGAGGTAGAGCCAATCGCCGATCGACGAGATGAACTCACCGATCAGCAGCCTGGCGAGCGCCGGATTGGAGAAGACGCGCCGGTAGGCCGCGAGTGTGCGCATGGCTCCCCGCTGTCGAACCGCAGGCCGCGGTCGACGGAGTGTACGACGCGTGCCGGAGGTGGCTGAACACCGATGGGCGAGCGCGTGTCGCCCGCGCGACAGCGGCGGCGACGCCGGCCGGACGCGCGCGGTGGCCGCGATCCGACCTCGATGATGTCGGTTCTGCGCTCTCCCGATCGCCCTCGACGGGGCGATGATCGGATCGGCGGCTGCGGATGGCCACCGGCGAGGAGGACGAGATGAATGCGATGGACTTCACGGACCTCGAGCTTCGGCTGCAAGAGCACGCCGACCGCGCCGAGCGCGTCAGTCGCCGGGCATGGATGCTCGAGCCCGCCGCGGCACCGTGCCGAACTTCGGTGACCGAGCTGTTCGCGGCGACCGTGCGACGGGGGAGCCTGGTCGCCGCCGCAGCTCTGACCGCTGTCGGCGCACTCGTCCTCGCCGCGCACTAGATCGTCGTCGTCCCGCCGTCCGCGGCGAAGGATCGCGCTCCGCCCGCCCTGAGCGGAGCGCAGCAACCAGGCAGGAGCGTCAGCACCCCGACGCTCCTGCCGCGGTGTCCGGCAGAGGCCCTAGACTGGCCGCCGAGTGACGTCCACGCCGATCATCTACTCCACGGCGCACCTGGCCCATGACGGGCTGATCGAGATCGAGGACGGAGTTCCGATCCCCTGCCATGAGCGGCCGGAGCGCGCGACCGCCATCCTCGGGGCACTGGAAGCCGTCGGTGGCTATCGGATCGAAGCGCCGAGCGACCATGGCCTTGGGCCGATCCTGGCCGTGCACGACCAGGACCTGGTCGCGTTCCTCGAGGCGGTGTGGCCGGAGGCGGTCGAGGCCGGCGTCACGGATGGCACCCGGTCCCTGATCCCCGACACGTTCCGCACCGCGGCCTACGTGCAAGGGCAGGCGAGCTGGCAGCTGCCGGACAGCGGTCCCGCGCGGCTCGGGGCGTTCTGCTTTGACACCGCCACGCCGATCGTGGCCGGCACGTATGCAGCGGCGCGCGGAGCGGTGGACGTGGCACTTAGTGCCGCTGAGTGGGTGCTGGCCGGCGCGCGACTGGCCTACGGACTTTGCCGGCCGCCCGGACACCACGCGGGAAGGGCCCTCTTCGGCGGCTACTGCTTCTTCAACAACGCGGCCATCGTGGCGCAACGCCTGGTCGAGGGGGGCGCCTCGCGTGTGGCGATCCTGGATCTCGACTACCACCACGGCAACGGGACGCAGCAGATCTTCTGGGAGCGAGGCGACGTGCTGTACGTGTCGCTCCACGCGGATCCGCGTCGCGCCTACCCGTACTTCTCCGGCCACGCGGCGGAGAAAGGTTCAGGTGCCGGCGCCGGCACCAACGCGAACTTCCCGTTGGCTGCTCGCACCGATGTCGACGCGTACGCCGCGGCACTCGGCGACGCGCTGCAGCGGATCGCCGACTTCGCGCCGGATGCGCCGCTGGTGCTGTCGCTGGGCTTCGACACCTTCGAGGGCGACCCGATCGGCGACTTTGCGCTGCGCACCCCGGATTACGCGCGCATCGGTCGGATGGTGGGAACCGTGGGCGTGCCGGTCGTGGCGA
>JALYXZ010000113.1 GCA_030946825.1 Chloroflexota bacterium
CGCAGCTGGTTCGCCAACACGCCACGCTCGACCAGCGTCGCGAACAGGATGCCGACCACCAGACAGCCGGAGACATTCACCACCAGCGTCCCGTACGGAAAGCCGCCGCCGGTCCTGGCCGATACCCAGCCGTCGACCGCATACCGGGTGATCGCCCCCAGGAACCCGCCCAGGCCGATGAACCACAGCCCCACTTGCATCCTCCACGCGGATGTTCCAGGAGCCATCAGCCCAATCGGCAGTTTCGCGGGCGAGCCCCATCACCCTGCCCGGATGGTAGAGCAAACGCGCCCTATGCCGCGGTGGCCACCTGGCTCAGCTGCCCCGCTGGCGGTTCAGATCGGAGTCGCAGGCGTCGGAGCAGCTGGGCGTTGAGCGCCACCACGATCGTCGACACGCTCATGACCAGCGCCCCGACGCTCATCGGCAGCACGAAACCGAGCGGTGCAAGCGCTCCGGCGGCGACCGGGATGGCCAGCGCGTTGTAACCGGTCGCCCACACGAGGTTCTGGATCATCTTCCGGTAGCTCGCCCGGCTGAGCCGAATGGCGGCCGCCACGTCGCGGGGATCGTCGCGAACCAGGATGATGCCGGCGGATTCGACCGCGACATCGGTTCCGGCTCCGATGGCGATGCCGACGTCGGCCTGCGTCAGGGCTGGAGCGTCGTTCACACCATCGCCGACCATCCCGACCCGGGCACCGGATGCCTGGAATCTCCTGATCGTCTCGGACTTGTCGGCCGGCAGGACCTCCGCCGCCACCTCGTCGATGCCCAGCCGGCTGGCGACCGACTCGGCCACCGAGCGGGCGTCGCCGGTGATCATCGCCACCCGGAGCCCCATCCGGTGCAGCATCGTCACGGCCTCCGCGGACTCCGGCCTGATCTCGTCCTCGACGGCGACGGCCCCGAGCACCCGGCCGCCGGCAACGACGTGCAGCACGGTGCGTCCCTGGGCCGCCCATTCCTGGGTTGCGATGCCGATTTCCGGTCCAGGCTGCGCACCGAGATCAGCAAGCAGGCGCGGACCGCCGACCGATACCACCTGGCCGCGGACGGTGGCACGCGCTCCCCGGCCGGGCAGCGCCTCGAAGTCAGCGGCCGGCGCAGGCCGGATTCCCCTCAGTTCGGCGCCGACGACGATCGCCTTGGCAAGCGGATGCTCCGAGTCCGTCTCGACCGCCGCGGCAAGGCCGAGCAGCTCGCTTTCGTCGACCCCTTCCGCTGCCACGATCCCGGCCATGACAGCCTCCCCACGGGTCAGCGTGCCTGTCTTGTCGAAGACGATGATTCCGAGATCCCTGGCGCGCTCGAGCGCAAGGCGGTCCTTGACCAGCAGACCGTTCCGCGCCCCGAGCGTGGTGCTGATCGCGATCACGAGCGGAATGGCGAGCCCGAGCGCGTGCGGGCATGCGATCACCAGCACCGTGGCGGTGCGGATCAGCGCCTCCTCGGGCCGCCCGGCGAGCGTCCACGCCGCCAGCGTGATGGTGCCGGCCACGAGCGCAACGAAGAACAGGACCGCTGCGGCTCGATCCGCAAGCGCCTGTGCCCGGCTGTTCGAGGCCTGCGCGGCGGCGACCAGCCGCATGATCCCGGACAGCGCGGTCTCGTCTCCCACCGCTGTCACCCGGACGCGGAGGCTGCCGCCGGCCGCCACGGTGCCGGCCACGACCGCCGCCCCGGCTGCCTTGGTCACCGGGCGCGATTCGCCGGTGATCATCGACTCGTCGACGTCGGCCATCCCCTCGACGACCTGGCCGTCCGCCGGCACCCGGGTACCGGGGCGCACGAGGACGACGTCCCCAATCGCGAGCATGTGCAGCGGGACGCTCTCGATGGCAGTCTCGGTCACCCGCTCGGCGGTATCAGGGAGCAGCTCGGTGAGCGCCGACAGCGCCCCCTGGGCCTGCATGATCGACCTCATCTCGAGCCAGTGGCCCAGGCTCATGACCGTGATCAGGGTCGCCAACTCCCACCACACGTCAACGCTGAACACGCCAAGCGTCGCGGCCCAGCTGGCGACGAAGGCGACCAGGATCGCCAGGCTGATGAGGGTCATCATCCCTGGGAGCCGGTCTCGCAGCTCGGTGAACGCGCCTCGCAGGAAGACGGCTCCGCCATACGCGAACACCAGCGTCCCGATCAGCGGCGGAATCCAGTTCGAGCCGGGCAGAACCGGAGCGCGGTACCCGAGCCACATCTGGACCTCGCCGCTCCAGACCACGACCGGAATGGTCAGCAGCAGCACGATCCAGAACTGGCGGCGGTAGGCGTCCGGGTCGTGACCGGCATGCTTGGCCTGGGCCCCGCCGTGGTGATGATCCGTCACTCCTCGCCTCCGGTCCTCTCTACCGTCGCAACATGCGCATCGTATACCCGGTAGGGGTATCCTGTACGATCCCGACACACGGAACTCGGAGGCACGCATGCGAGGCTACAGCGCCGATCGCGAAGACTATCTGCGGCGCCTGCGCCGAATCGAGGGCCAGGTGCGCGGTCTGGAACGCATGGTCGACGACGACCAGTACTGCATCGACATCCTGACCCAGGTGGCATCGGTCACTCACGCACTTCGCGGGGTGGCCCTAGGGCTGCTGGACCAGCACCTGCGCCACTGTGTCGTGGAGGCAGCGGCTGGCGGCGAGGGCGACAAGGTGACCGAGGCGACCGCGGCGGTGGAGCGGCTGCTGCGCTCATGATCGGCGCTCCGCCTCGGAGGCGGAGGACACGTCGGTGACCCCGCTCCTGGCGGTGCTGGCCTTCGGGCTGGGGATCGCGATCGTGATCTTCGCCACGGAGCGCCTGCTCGATGGGCTGGTCGGCGTCGCCGCTGCACTCCGTGTTGCGCCGTTCGTGGCCAGCGTGATCCTGTCCGGGCTCGAAGCAGAGAACATCGCGGTCGGCCTGGCCGCCGGTCAGCGTGGTGCATCGGACATAGCCCTCGGCACGGCGATCGGGGGAGCCACCTTCCTGCTGTGCATGGCGCTCGGCCTGGGTGCGCTGATCGCACCGCTCCGGGTTCGACTGCCGCGCGGCATCGTGGCGCTGCTGCCGATCGCCGCCGTGCTGGCGGGCCTGCCGCTGCTGTCCGGATCCACGCCGCGCTGGACAGGGTTGGTGCTGCTGCTGGCCTTCGGCCTGGCCATCGGCTACCTGGTCCGGGCGGCTCACGGACATGCCTTCGCTCCAGAGCGCGAGGCGGCTCCGACAGCGCCGGCGCGCCCCTTGGGCCGGGCACTCCTCCTGACGCTGGTCGGCATCGCCGCCATCGCCGCAGGTGGCGAGCTGGTCGCGATCGGCGCCGAGGGTCTGATCGCCACGCTGGGGCTCGGCAGCGGCCTGATGGGAATGGTCATCACCCCGGCCGCGATCGAAGCCGAAGAGGTGGTGCGGCAGGTGGTTCCGGCACGGCGCGGGTTCGCCGAGGTCAGCGCCGGAAACGTGATCGGCACGGTGCTCTACTTCACGCTGTTCAACCTCGGCCTGATCGCGCTGCTGACCCCGGTCAGCGTGTCCGACCGGGTGCGGCTGGTCGACTGGCCATTCCTGGTCGGGGCAGCGCTGCTGGCGGCGGTTTTCCTGTTGCGTGGCAGGGTCGGGCGCCTGGAAGGCCTCATCCTGGTCACATTCGGCGTCGGGTATGCGGTGCTCCACAGCCTCTTGCGATGAAGCATGCCGGTCGTGCAGCCGCTCCCGCGGCTCAGCCGCTCAGCGACGCAAGCTCGTCCTTGGATGGCCGAGCCATCAGCGCCGCGACTCCCTCCAGCGGCGGACGGCCGTCGTACACCACGGCGGCCACCTGCTCGGCGATCGGCAGCTCGACTCCGTGCTCCGCCGCCAGCGCCAGCGCGCCCCGGACCGTGTAGACGCCCTCCACCACGCCGCCGATCAGCGGCTCCACGCTCGCCCAGGCGTCGCCTGCGGCCAATAGCTCTCCCGCTCGTCGGTTCCGGGACAGCGGGCTCATGCAGGTCGCGATCAGGTCACCGACTCCGGCCAGGCCGGCAAAGGTCAACGGATGAGCGCCAGCGGCGACCCCCAGCCGGGTCATCTCGGCCAGGCCGCGGGTGATGATCGCCGCCTTGGCGCTGTCGCCGAAGCGGAGGCCATCCACCATTCCCGCCGCGAGCGCGACGACGTTCTTCAGCGCCCCTCCAAGCTCGACACCGACGACATCCGAGCTGGTGTAGACGCGGAAGCGATCGCTCGAGATCGCGGCGGCCAGCTCGGCAGCCAGGGAGGCATCGACCGAGGCGACGACCGCCGCGGCCGGTTTGCCGTGGGCGATCTCCAGCGCTAGGTTCGGCCCCGACAGCGCGGCCACCGAACGGCCTGCCAGCTCCGCTGCAACCACTTGGCTTGGACGCAGATTCGTACCGGCCTCGATCCCCTTGACCACCGACACGAGTGCCGCATCGGCGTACAGCCGCGGCGCCAGTCGGTGGAGGGTCGCTCGCAGGTGAGCGGACGGGACGGCCAGCACGAAATACCGATGCGGCTCGGCAAGGTAGCCGTCGTCCGACACGACGCGCAGGTTCGGCGGGAAGACGATCCCCGGCAGGTAGCGCCCGTTCTGCCGAGCGCTGGCGAGCTCCTCGTTCGCTGCCTGCGTGTGGGCCCAGAGGGTCACCGGCCGTTGGGCATCCGCGAGCCGGATGGCGAGCGTGGTGCCCCACGCTCCGGCGCCGATGACGCCGATCTGGTCGGTCACGGCGCGGAGGATAGCACCGGGCCGACGGGGCTCAGCGCCGCCGCGCCGACCGTGCCGGCCGACGCGTGGGACCGGTGCGCCGGTACTCCGGATCGGAGGTGCGCGGCCGGAAGAGGAGACGGATCGGCGTCCCCAGGAAGCCGAATGCGTCGCGCAGCCGGTTCTCCAGGTATCGCTTGTAGCTGAAATGGATCAGCTGCGGGTCGTTGACGAAGACCACGAAGGTGGGCGGCCGGATGGCGACCTGGGTGGCGTAGTACAGCTTGGGGAGGCGATTGCGGACGTGGGCCGGGGGGTGGTCGCGCACCGCATCGGTGACGACCCGGTTCAGTTCCGCGGTGGGGACCCGCCGCAGGCGCTCGTCGGCCACGCGGCGTGCCTCGCGCAGCACGCGCTCGACGCGTTGGCCGGTGCGGCCGCTGGCGAACACGATGTCGGCCCATGCCAGGTAGGGCGCCTCGCGGCGAAGGACCTTGAGCCACTGGTCGGTGGTGTGCCCGTCTTTCTCGAGCGCGTCCCACTTGTTGATGACCAGCACGATCCCCTTTCCGGCATCGAGCACGTAGCCCACCACGTGAGCGTCCTGGGCGGTGTAGCCCTCGGTGGCATCGGTCAGGACGACCGCCACGTCAGCGCGGTCGATGGCCTTCATGCTGCGCAGGACGCTGTAACGCTCGATCCCCCGGTCGATCGCGCCGCGCCGTCGGATCCCGGCGGTGTCGATCAGGACCATCTCCTCGCCATCGAGCTCGACCGCGGTGTCCACCGGGTCACGGGTCGTCCCGGGCTGATCGGCGACGATCATCCGCTCCTGGCCCAGGACGCGATTCACGAATGTCGACTTGCCGGTGTTCGGACGCCCGACGATCGCAACCCGCGGCGGCCCAATCTCGGCTTCCTCGAGCTCCAGCAGCTCTTCCGCGGAGAGCTGGTCATCGGTCCGAACCGATGCTGCCCGTTCCGCGTCGCTGACCGCCGGCAGCCGCTCCACGATCTCGTCCGCCAGGTCCCCGGTACCACGCCCGTGCTGGGCGCTGATCATCAGCGTCGGCTCGAAGCCGAGTGCGTGGAACTCGGCCCCCTCGGCCTCGCGGCGCGGGTTATCGGCCTTGTTGACCACCAGGATCGTCGGCCTTGCCGCGCGTCGCAGCGCATCCGCCACGTCGTGATCCAGCGGCGCCAACCCGGCAGCGGCGTCGACCACGAACAGGATCTCGTCCGCTTCCCGGATCGCGATCCGCGCCTGGTCCTGGACGCGCTCCTCGATCTGCGATCCCGGCTCGAGCTCCAGTCCGCCGGTGTCGACCACCGTGAACCGGCGACCGTTCCATTCGGAGGTTCCGTACACCCGGTCGCGAGTCGTGCCCGGGATGTCCTCCACGATTGCGACCCGCTCACCCACCAGGCGGTTGAAGAGGGTCGACTTGCCGACATTCGGGCGTCCGACGATCGCCACGATCGGTTGTGGGGGCATGCCGGGCAGTGTACCGGGCTCGGGCCTGCGGACCGCGCCAACGGAAGCGGCCGTCCGGCCCGGGGAGGCGCCTCAGGCGATCAGCGCGTAGATCCGGTCGCGGACTGCCTCGAGGTCGACCTCCGGGGTCGATGTTCCACCGGTGATGCCGATGCGCGCCTTCCCGGCGAGCCAGCCGCGGTATCCCGCTGCCAGCTCGTCCGCATCGGCGATGTGGATCGTCTGCTCGCAGACGCTGCGGCACTTGACCGCCAGCTCCTTTGTGTTCGAGCTGTTCTTGCCGCCGACCACGATCATGCCGTCGACATCGGCCGCCAGGACCACCGAATCCGCCTGCCGGGTGAGGGTCACCGGGCAGACGGTGTTCACCACCCGCAGGTCGTGGCACCGTCGCAGGCAGAAGGACGCGAACTCCTCGAGCTTGTTGGGAAGAATCGTCGACTGGCTCAGCACGCCGAGCTTCTTGGTGCGTGGCACGCGCTCCCAGGTCGATCGGTCCATGTCGTCGACCACCACGTGGTTGTCGCCGGCATAGGAACGCACGCCCTTCACCTCGGGGTGATCCTCGTGGCCGATGATGCACACCGTGTAGCCCGCCTCCGCGAGCTCCCGCGCCGCCTTCTGCGATTGCAGAACCCATGTGCAGGTGGCGTCGATGACCTCCACGCCGGGCTGCGACCGCACTTTCTCGAACTCTCCGGCCGGGACGCCATGGGCGCGGATGATCAGCGTGCCGCCCTCCACCTCGTCGGCCAGGTCGGCGGTCCGGATCCCGCGATCGGACAGGTCGGCCTTGATGCCGGGGTTGTGCACCAGCTGCCCGAGGGTGGTGACCTCCTTGCCCTGTTCGCGGGCGTGCTTCGCCTTGTCGATGGCGAGGCGCACGCCATAGCAGAATCCGGCGCGTTCGGCGATGCGCACCTCTGGGCGGAGCGGGGCGATGGTGGTCATTCCACCCTCGATTCTACCGAGCCTCCGGAGGCGCGTCAGATTCGCCATCCTCGACGCGTGCCGCAACCAGGTCAGCGACCCCTCCGTGCGCTCCTCGCTGAGCGGCGGGCAGGAGTGCGGCGATGGCGGCCATCATCCGGCTGGTGCCCTCGGCCAGCGCCCGCCGGTCGAGGCGGCCGTCCGGCTGGTGCCCCAGGCCAAGGGGTTGCCCGATCCGGATCGTCATCCGCGATCGGCGCGGACCTCGTCCGTTCGCAAACAGCCGGTGCGTCCCCGCGATGCCGACCGGCACCAGCGGAGCGCCGCTGCGCAGCGCGAGCAGGGCCGCTCCCGGTCTGCCGGCCTGGAGCTTGCCGTCTCGACTTCGCGTTCCCTCCGGAAAGATCGCGATCGCCTCGCCGTCGGCCAGCAGCCCGAGCGCGAGGCGCTGCGCGGCACGGTCGCTCTCTCCGCGCCGGATGAAGAAGACGCCCGATTGCGCCGCCAGCCAACCGACCACCGGCCAGTGACGCATCTCGATCTTGGCCATGAAGTGGATGACGCGGCCCGTCTGGTAGCCGGTCGCCCAGCCCAGCAGCGGCGGATCGGCCTGCGAGCAGTGGTTGGCGACCAGGATGAATGGGCCGCTGCGCGGGATGTGCTGGAGGCCGATGATCTGCGCTCCGCCGAACAGCCCGGCCAGCTTTCCCGTGATGCGCGAGCCGGGCCGGAAGAACCAGTCGCTCATCGAGCCGCACGACGCGCGGACGACGCCCGGCGGCCCAGCCGCTGGACGATGGCGCTCACACAGGCCTCGACGTCAAGCTCGCCGGTGTCGATCACCAACGCGCCGCGCGCCTTGCGCAGTGGCGCAACCTCCCGCCCGGAATCCGCCGCGTCGCGCTGCTCGATCTCGTGGAGGTACTCGTCGGCCCGATCCGGCCGCCCCATCTCTCGGGCGCGCCGCGCGGCGCGGACACCGGTCGAGGCGGTGAGATACACCTTGAGGGTTGCGTCGGGCAGCACCACGGTGCCGATGTCACGACCGACCATCACCGTCGGCCCGCGGCGGGCCTCCGCGCGCTGCAGCTCGAGCATCGCGTCCCGGACCTCGGCGTGGCGGCTCACCGCGGACACCGCGCGGTCGATGCCCGGCGTCCGGACCTGGTCGGTCACGTCGCGACGGCCGATGAGCACGGTCTCCAGCCGCCCGGCCTCGCCGGGGCGCGGTCGCCGAACCCGGATCGCGGTCCGCGAGGCGAGGCGACCGAGTGCCGGCCCGTCGTCGGGGTCCACACCCCGCTCGATGGCGGCGAGAGTCAGGGCGCGATACATCAGCCCGGTGTCCACGAACGCGGCCCCGAGCCGAACTGCCAGCGCGCTGCCCACGGTGCTCTTGCCCGACCCTGAAGGACCGTCGACCGCAACCGACAGCTGACCGTTCCGGTCTCCCATCACCGGCCGGTCCCCGGCGAGCGCGTCGACCTCCTCGAGGCTGAGCGCCCGCCATGCGCCGGGCCGCAGCCCGTCCAGCGCCAGCGGGCCGAGTCGAACGCGGACCAGGCGTCGGACCGGATGTCCGACGGCGCCGAACATGCGCCGCACCTCGCGCTTGCGGCCCTCGCCGATGCGCACTCGCAGCCAGGCGCCTTGCTCGTCGGGGCTGCATTCGATCTCGGCTGGCGGCCTCGCCCGCCGGGCGGCCAGCAGGCGCGCCACCCCGTCCTCGAGCGCGATCCCTTGGCGCAGGGCGGCCAGCGCTCCCCGGTCGGGCGCTCGCGCGACGAGCACCACGTACTCCCGCTCAAGGGCGTAGCGCGGATGCATGACCCGCTGCGCCCATGGCCCGTCATTGGTCAGCAGCATCAGACCTTCCGAATCGAGGTCAAGCCGCCCGGCCGGCCAGAGCCGCTGGGACCGATGCGGGACCAGCTCGGTCACCGACGGATGACCGCGTTCCGAAGCGGCCGACGACAGGTAACCGCGCGGTTTGTGGAGAGCGAGGTGCACTCTCGACTCCGCCCCACCGATCAGCCGTCCGTCGACTTCGACGCGATCGATCGAGGGATCGGCGCTGTCCCCAAAACTGTCTCATAAAAACAACTGAAGCTGCCGACGATAAGCCTAGTGTAGATCTCTATGGTCTCCGTATCATTAAA
>JALYXZ010000122.1 GCA_030946825.1 Chloroflexota bacterium
ACCAGCGACTTGGCGTCGGCGATCCGCCCGTCGTCGGCCGCGGCGACGGCGTCCTCCAGTGTCAGCCACACGACTTCGAGATCCTCGTCATCCGCCTGCTGCGCCTCGGTCGCGTGGAGGCCGGTCGCGAGGTAGACGGTCAGCTCCTCCGTTGTGAAGCCGGGGGCGGTGAAGAAACACGGGCCGGCCTGCCAGCGCCTCGCCTCGAGGGCACACTCCTCCGCCAGCTCGCGGCGTGCTGCTCTCTCCGGCTCCTCGCCCGGGTCCAGCGTCCCGGCCGGCACCTCCAGCATGTCTCGCCCGACCGCGTGCCGCCACTGTCGCACGAGGGCGAGCCGCTCCCCGTCCCAGGCGACGATGGCCACCGCTCCGGGATGCTCGACGATCTCCCGGTGGCTGCGTCGGCCATCGGCGAGCTCCACCTGGTCGACCCGCAAGGTCAGCAGCGTGCCCGAGAAATGGCGCTCCGATGAGAGGGTGCGCTCCGCCATGCGCCGGATCATGCCACCATCCCGGCATGCGAGAGGCGATTCGCAACATCCTGCGGCGCAAGCTGCGTACCGCGCTGACGGTGCTCGGCATCGTCATCGGCGTCTTTGCGCTGACCGTGATGGGTGCGCTGGCGGAGAAGCTGAACGTGCTGGTCGCCGGCGGTGACGACTACTTCCGGACGAGGATCTTCGTCTTTGAAAGGGACGCCCGCTCCGGCTTCCAGGCCAGCTACCGTCCGATCGACCGCGCGCTGGTCAGCCGCATCGAGCAGGTCCCGGGCGTGCGGCGCGCGACCGCCGTGCTCCAGACGCTGTTCGACCCGGACAACACCGGCGGGTTCGACTTCCCTCCGCTGCTGACCGGCATTGACCCGGCCAGCTGGTACGACCCGAGCGTCCAGCTCCGGCTCGACGCCGGGCGCCTGCTGGTGCGCGGCGATCGCCGTGTGGCCATGATCGGAGCCGACATCGCCGAACGGTACCGGGCGCGGCTGGGTGGGACGCTCCGGACTCACGGCGTCGACTTCCGTGTGGTCGGCGTCCTGGAGCGCACGCTCACCTTCCCCGACAAGATCGCCTACGTGCCGCTCGCCGATGCGCAGGCGATCTACGTCGCCGACGCCCCGACCGCGCTCCGCTATTCGACGGACCAGCTGGCGACCCAGATCGAGGTCTTCCCCACCGACCTGGCCAACGCCGACCCGGTTGCCCGGCGCATCACGGCCGCGATCCCGGGGATCCGGACCTTCACGCCCTCGCAGGTCCGCGAGCAGATCGGCCAGTTCACCGTGGTCTTCAACCTGATCATCGTCGGCGCCAGCGTGATCGCGGTCATCGTCGGCGGCCTGTCGGTGATCAACACCATGGTCATGACGGTCAGTGAGCGGGTGCGGGAGATCGGGATCAAGAAGGCAGTCGGCGCACCGACCGGCGCCATCCTGCGAGAGTTCATCGTCGAGGCCACGCTGCTCGGAGCGATCGGGGGAGTGATCGGCCTCGGGCTGGGCTGGGCGTTGGTTGCCATCCTGAACGCCCAGACCGCCGGCAGCGGCACCACCGTCTTCCTGGTGACACCGATGCTGCTGCTGCGCTCATTCGCCTTCGCGACGCTGCTCGGCGCCCTGGCCGGCATCTACCCGGCGCTCCGCGCGGCGCGGCTCGATCCGGTGCTTGCGCTGCGCAGCTCGTGAACGCTGCGACGGAACCCGGCCCGCGGTCGGCGATCATCGACGCGCGGGAACTGGTGAAGATCTACCGTCGCGGCGCCTCGGAGGTCCGCGCCGTGAACGGCATCTCGGTGCAGGTAGAGCAGGGGGAGCTGCTGGCGATCATGGGCCGCTCCGGCAGCGGGAAGACGACCCTGCTCGACCTGCTCGGCTGCCTGCTTCGTCCCACCTCCGGAACGCTGTCGATCGCCGGGCGTCGGGTGGAGCGCGCGCGCGACGGCGAGTTGGCGACGGTCCGGCGCGAGCAGATCGGCTTCGTCTTCCAGGAGTTCAACCTGATTGCGACGCTCACCGCGCTCGAGAACGTGATGCTCCCGTTGCGCTACGCCGGGCGGCGCCGAGGCGGTCGCGAGCGCGCGCTCGAGCTGCTCGAGCTGGTGGGGCTCGCCGGCCGGCTGCGCCATCGTCCGGCGGAGCTGTCCGGCGGCGAGCAGCAGCGCGTCGCGATCGCCCGCGCGCTGATCAACCGGCCCTCGATCGTTCTCGCCGACGAGCCCACCGGCGAGCTCGACCTGGCGACCAGCGCGTCGCTGCTCGGCGTGCTTGGGCGACTCAACGCGGAGCGAGGCGTGACGATCGCCATTGTGACCCACGATCCCGGGGTGGCCGCCACCACCAACAGGATCGTGCGGCTGTCGGACGGTCGCGTGGTGGCCGATGTCCGTCGCGGCGACCGTGGCTGGGAACGGGCACTCGCCGGCGACGGCGGTCTGCTGAGCACGCCCCATCCCCGCCGCACGCTCTCAGCGGTGCTGGGACGCATCCTTCCCGGCCGCTGACCGTGGTCGATCGGTCAATGGTTGGGATACCCTACGCTCACCTGCGGCCCTCGGGAGGCGACGTGAACTGCTCGCAATGCGGAGCGCAGAACCGGCCGGAGCGGAAGTTCTGCCGCTCGTGCGGCGCAACCCTGGCCACGGCCTGCCCTCGATGCGGGACCGCGAACGACGCGGACGACCGATTCTGCGGTCAGTGCGGCGAGGCGCTCGCCGGCGACCCTGCAGCCGCCTCCGATGGAGCCCGCGAGCCGCGTCCGACGCCCGATGCGCCCACCGCCGAGCGGCGGCTGGTGAGCATCCTGTTCGCGGACCTCGTCGGCTTCACGGCGCTGTCGGAGGATCGTGACCCCGAAGAGACCAGGGAGCTGTTGTCGCTCTACTTCGACGCCGCCCGCGAAATCATCGAGCGCTACGGCGGAACCGTGGAGAAGTTCATCGGCGACGCGGTGATGGCCGTGTGGGGTGCGCCGATCGCGCACGAGGACGACGCTGAGCGGGCGGTGCGCGCCGCGCTCGACCTGACCGCCGAGGTGCCGCGCCGGCTCTCGAGTACGGAAAGCGTCCAGCTCCGCGCGGGAGTGCTCAGCGGCGAGGCGGCCGTCACCATGGGCGCCGCCGGTCAGGGGATGGTGGCCGGCGACCTGGTCAACACCGCCTCCCGGCTCCAGTCGGCCGCCCAGCCGGGCAGCGTGCTGGTCGGCGAATCGACGTTTCGGGCGGCGAGCCGCTCGATCATGTTCGAGCCGGTCGGCGACCAGCTGCTGAAGGGCAAGGCGCTGCCGATAACCGCCTGGCGGGCGCTGCGTGTCATCGCCGGACGGGGCGGAAGCGGGCGCACCGAGGGACTCGAGGCGCCCTTCGTCGGCCGCTCCGACGAGCTGCGGATGCTCAAGGAGACGCTCGGCGCCACCGGCCGCGAGGGCCGCAGCCGCCTGGTTTCGCTGGTCGGGATTGCGGGGATCGGCAAGTCGCGCCTCGTCGAGGAGCTGGAGCGCTACGTCGACGGGATCGTCGAGACGATCTACTGGCACCGCGGACGCTCTCCGGCCTACGGGGAGGGCATCGCCTTCTGGGCGCTCGCCGAGATGGTGCGCCAGCGGGCCGGTGTCGCGGATTCCGATGAGCCGGCCGAGCGGCGGTCGAAGCTCAGCGCGATGCTCAGCGAGTGGGTCACCGACGAGCAGGAGCGAACCTGGCTGGAGCCGCACCTCGCCCACCTGATCGGCCTCGAGGGGGCAGCGGCCGGCGACCGCGACGAGCTGTTCGCCGCCTGGCGGCGCCTCTTCGAGCGGATCGCCGAGCGTGGCACCACGGTCCTGGTGTTCGAGGACCTGCACTGGGCCGATCCCGGCCTGATCGAGTTCGTCGAGGAGCTTTCGTCGAGTCTGCGCACGCGGCCGCTGCTGGTCATCGCCCTGGCACGGCCGGAGCTGCTCGACCGGTGGAGCTCGTGGGGTGCCGGTCATCCGAGCTTCACGAGTCTGAGGCTGGAGCCGCTCGCCGATGGCGCCATGCGCGAGCTGCTGCTGGGTACCGTCCCCGGTATCCCGGACGACGCGGTGCAGCAGATCGTCGACCGGGCGGAGGGGATTCCGCTGTACGCGATCGAGTTCGTGCGGATGCTGGTCGACCGTGGCGCGCTGCGCTACGCCGACGGCCGGTTCACGCTGGACGGTGAGCTGCACGAGCTGGCGATTCCCGAGTCGCTGCAGGCAGTGGTGGCCGCGCGACTCGACAGCCTGGCTGCCACCGAGCGTCGGCTGGTCCAGGATGCCGCCGTGCTGGGACTGAGCTTCGCCCGTGCCGGGCTCGAAGCGGTCACCGGGCTCGATCGCGCTGAGGCGGAGACCGCGTTGCGCAGCCTCGTCCGACGCGACTTCTTCCAGTTGAACGAAGATCCGCGGTCGCCGGAACGCGGCCAGTACGCATTCGTGCAGAGCGTGATCCGCGAGGTCGCCTACGGCACGCTGTCGCGCACGGATCGGCGGGATCGCCACCTCGCGGTGGCACGCCACTTCGAGCAGCTAGAAGAGGGCGAGCTGTCGGCGGTCGTCGCGAGCCACTACCTCGACGCGTATCGCCTGTCGCCCGATCACCCACCGGACCTCGCCACGGCGGCGCGGACGCGTCTCGAGGAGGCCGCCGAGCGTGCCGCGTCACTCGGCTCACCCGGCCGCGCGCTGGTGTACCTCGATCAGGCCCAGGAGGTGGCCCAGGACGACGCGGATCGGAATCGGCTCGCCGAGCGGGCCGGTGTGTTCGCGCTGGACGCAGATCGGACGCCGATCGCCGAGGAGCGGTTCCGCGTCGCGGTCGACTGGCACCGGCAGACCGGCGACGCCGTCGGCCTGGCTCGGGCGACGAGCCACCTGGGCACCTCGCTGATGCTCCAGTCCCGGGTGACCGAGGCGATCGACCTGCTCTCCGCCGCGCTTCCGGAAGAGGCAGACCTCGAGCAGCGGCCCGAGCTGATCGAGGTGGCCGCCGCGCTGGCACGGGCGCTGATGCTCGCCGACCGCACCGACGCCGCATACCGAGTGCTCGAGCGCGCGGCGCCGGCGGCTGAAGCGCTGGGCCTCGTCGACCTGACGCTCCAGCTTGTGATCACCAAGGGCTGGACCCTCGCCACCCAGGGACGGGTCCAGGAGGGCAGCGCCCTGTTGCGCGGGGCGCTGAGCACGGCGAGCGAGCGCGATCTGACCACCGCTCGTCAGCGGGCGGCGATGAACTTCTCGGGGATCTACTTCGTCGACGACCCGGTGGCGGCCGGGGCCGTGGCCCGCGAGGTGGGGGAGTGGGGTCTCCAGCGCGGCCTGCTCGCCTCGCGGAGCCTTCTCGGCAACGCATGCGACGTGGCACTCCTGACCGGCGACTGGGACTGGATCCTGGACCGATATGCTGCCCTGCATGACCCGCGGGCGTCGCCACTCTCACAGGGCGCCATCGGCAGCGCCGCGGCCATCGTGATCGCCATGCGAGGTGAGCCAGACCGCGCGCTCGAGATGACGCGTTCGTATGCCGAGGTCATCTCCCGCTCGAGCTCGAGCCAGGATCGCGAGATGTTGGACAGCAGCCGAGCCGCGATCCTGCTGGCAGCGGGGGACGCCCGCGCGGCGCTCGACGCGGTGCGGGACATGCCGAGCTTCGCCAGCGGTGCGACGCTGTATTCGACGCCGGCTCGGGCGGCGCTCTGGGCATGGGACCTCGAAGGAATGCGCGTGGTGGTGATCAACGAGGCGCACCCACGGGGACGTTATGTCGATGCGGTGCGCCTGCTCCGCACCGCATCGCTCGCCGCCTTGGAGGGTCGTCGAGACCAGGCGCGCACGGGGTTCCGCGATGCCGTCGCGGCCTTGGAGGATCTTGAGCTCCCGGTGGAAGCAGCACTGGCGCGGCTCGACGCGGTAACGGCCCTGGGCGCCGACGACGAGGCGTCGGCGGGGTGGGCGGAGGCGGCGCGCGCGGGCTTCACCAAGCTGGGGGCTACCTCGATGCTGACGCGCCTTGCAGCCGCGCTGGGCGCGCAGCGCGACAGCGCAAGGCCGGTCCCCATCACAGGCGCTATCGAAGCCGAAGCGTCCTGATCTCCCAGGCGCCCATCGGAAGGCGAACCTCGCCCGACGCGACCGCCACGACGCCGACCTCGTGGCCGAGCAGGTCCACCTCGCGCGCCGCGCTGAATCTGCCGCGGATGACCGCCAGCTGGGCGTCGGGATCTTCGCATGCGAGTCGTAGCTCCAGTTCCTCCTCGATCCGGCGTAGCGCGGAGACCGTCACGCCGCGTCCATCGACGGAGAGTCCCATTCCGCCGTCCGGCAGCGGGACCGCGGCATCGGCGGTGCCTGGCGCAGCCAGGAACGGGTGCGCGTAGCGGTCCGCGTCGCGCAGCAGCTCGGCCCCGGCCCAGTCACCGGCGTGCGGCCGGATACCGAAGGCGTAGCTCCATGGGCCTCGGCACTGGCCGCCCGGGATCGCGATCTCGGGCCCCGCCGGATCCTCCCTATGCGGGTTCGCATTGCGGCTGATCAGGCCGGTGGCGCGCAGTACGGTTATTGCCAGCTCGCGCTCCTCTAGCAGCTCGTACTCGATGGTGTGCTCGGCCAGTACCGCGACGTTCCCGGCGGAGACGAAGGTGCGAGCCGGATAGGTCGGCAGCGGGACCTCGCCGTGCCCGGCGT
>JALYXZ010000145.1 GCA_030946825.1 Chloroflexota bacterium
CCTCCGCGAGCTCCGCCGCCGCGACCACCACGCCCTGGCCGGCAGGGCCTGCACGCGTCGCGCGCGCCGGGAGAGACGCGCGTTCGATGATCTGCGGCGTCTCCGCACCGCGGATCAGCAGGAACGCCTCCCGCGCTCCGGCCCGCGAGAGCGCCGCCTCGGCCTGCGGCTCGGCCGCCAGCCAGGCGGCAAGGCTTGCAACGCCGACGATCGGCCGTCGCAGCGCCAGGCTCAGCCCCTTGGCGACGCTCAGCCCGACCCGCAGCCCGGTGAACGACCCGGGACCCAGCCCGACGGCAATCACGGTCGCCTCCCGGAGAGTCCGGCCGTTGCGCTCGAGCAGCGCCAGGAGGTGCGGGAACAGCTCACCGGCCTGGCGCCGGTCAGCGCTCCAACCGTCCTCGGCGAGCGGCGAGCCGTCCGGCGCGGCGATCGCGACCGATGCGTCCGGCGAGGCGCTCTCGATGGCGATGATCACCTGCCGGCACCCCCGCCGCGCGCAGGCCCAAGGGCATCGGCCAGCGCCGCGTGGGCCGGGCCGTAGGCGCGCCACTCGAGAATGCGCTCGTCGGCCGCGGCGCCGGACCGAATGGAGATCTCGAGGCGGTCCGCCGGGAGCAGCGCGGCGACGCGGTCGGCCCACTCGACCACGGTCACGCCACCGAGCTGCCGGTCGTCGAGCAGCCCCGCGGCGTATGCATCCTCGGGCCCATCCAGCCGGTAGGCGTCGATGTGGAACAACCGCAGCCGGCCCTCGTGCTCGTTCATCAGCACGAACGTGGGGCTATTGACCACCGATCGCACCTCGAGTCCCTGCGCGATCCCCTTGGCGAGCTGGGTCTTCCCGGCTCCGAGCGGCCCGTCCAGGGCGATCAACGTCCCGGCTGCCGCCCCCCGGCCGATGGTCCGTCCCAGCTCGCGCGTCCGCTCGACGCCGGTGCTGACGACCTGACCGCGCGCCAAGGGCGCCGGGTCGCGGGCCGCGGCGGTGGGGTCGGCGGGAGTGGCCGCGTCGGCGGGAGTGGTTTCCATCACGCGGGGAAGTATAGGAATCGGCTCAGGAGTCTCCGGGCTCCTGAGCCGGGCCGACCGCCTCGAGGTTGGCGAGCGGCACCGGCGCCAGGCGACCGTCCTCGAAGCGCACCAGGGACATGCGGCACGGGATCCCCGACGGTGTGGCGTGCAGGTCGTCCAGGAGCGCGACGAGCACCCCGCCCCGGCCCTGGAAAGGACGCCGATGGGCGACCACCCGCTCCCCAACGCGCGGCAGCGCACGGCGTGCCGGCGGAGGCCCGGCGTCGTAGACGTACATCACGTGATCGGCGCCGAACAGGCTTGCGACGTGGCCCTGGTGCGCTCGCAGCCATGCGAACAGCTGCGGGTCGAAGGCGACCTTGCCGAACCCCTCGACCAGGATCAGCCCGAACGAGCCGCTCAGGCCGCCGATCTCGCGGCGTCGGCGCTGGATCGCCTCGAAGTCGCGCAGCTCCTTGTCGAGCACGCCACCCAGAACGATGCCGGCCACGCCCATCGCGCGGGCGCGCGTCAACGTCTCCGCGCTGGCGCGCGACCCGCCGACCACGATCTTGCCGGTGGAGTTGGCATCGATGGCCCCCGCCCGCAGCTCTTCGCCGGGCTCGTGGACGGCGACCACCAGCTCACCGTGGACGGCGTCACCGGTGCCGCCCACGCCGCGCAGCATCGCACCCGGAATGGCGACGCTCACCGCGCTCGGCTCCACGCGAATCACGCGCCCGCGCACGTGGCCCACGACCGGCTCGTCGACGCCCAGGGGCGCCAGCAGCGCCCAGCCGTCTACCGCGGAGTAGCCGAGCAGGATCGAGGTCGCGGGCGCCAGCACCTCCCGCGCATCGGGGCCGCGTGCGATCGGATGGCCTGCCTCCACCTGGCTCCCCGGACGCACGGAGAGCATGGTGGCCGCCTCGGCCGGTGAGCGGCGCAGCACAGAGGCGACCGCGATCCGCATCGGTTCCCTGGGAGACCGATGGGTGGCGATGATCTCGTCCGGGCCGATATCGGCGCCCGGCGCGACGGCGACCGTGGCGCCGCGCGGCATGCCTATGCGATGGACGACGGGACCGATCATGCGGCGCCCCCGCCCGCGGACGGCTCCCGCACGAAGCCGTCGCGCCAGGCGGCGAGGAGCGCTCGACGGTCCTCGAGCCGTCGCGGCAGGTTGAGCGGGGCGTCGCGCGCGTCGAGCACCAGCCCCACGACGCCGCCGGAGACCTGCGCCCGTGCCCGCCGGCTGCGACGCGGGATACCGAGCGTCGCGCCGTTCTCGAGCTCGATCTGCAGCTCGGCCACCTGCCCACGCGGCAGCGGAACGGTGCGCAGCTGGCCCGCCCGCACCTCGAACGGCCCGATCTCCGGCCAGCCGGCCCGATGGACGGTGACGCGCATCGCGGTCTGGCCGGGGCGTCCGCCGCGGGTCACCACCGAAGCGCCGAGCGGGACCAGCAGGTCGTCGCGCAGGATCGCGATCCCCTCGGCGATCTCGTCGACATCGAGCGAGCCGAGCGGCCCCAGGGCGCCGGACGGATCGAGCGCAAGCTGCGTGACGCCGACGGGGCGCATCCCGTCGAGCAGGATCTGGGCAGCATGTGCGGGGTTCGGGGCGCCGGCGATCGCGCGACCGGCTCCGATGATCAGGTCCGTCCCGCTGCCGAGCCGCTCGTGGCCCGCGATCTCGGCCAGCAGCACCTTGGCCGCGGCGTGGGTGACGACCAGCTCGTCCTCCGTCTGCGGCAGCGTTCCCGGCCGGGCCTGGATGTTCTGAAGCGTGTCGGCGACCGCCAGCTCGTCGATCGCGTGGGGCAGCAGGCGCGTGACGCGCATCGGGCCGCCGGGCTCGGTCAGGAAGGGTGAGGCGAGCCCGCCGGCGGCGTAGACGCGGCTCTCCGCCCCTCCACTCTCGTCCGCCGTCACCCAGGTCGCGTAGCGTGCGCCGAGATCGACGCCGACGATCCGCAGGTTGGAGGCGCGCGCCAGCTCGGCGACCGCACGCCGAAAGCTGATCGGGGCGAGCCGCGTCACGCCGCGCGGCGCCACGGCGCGCTGCAGGAGCTCCTCGAGACGGTGCCGCAGCGGGAGCGGGTCCTCCACGTCGGGGCTGGGCCGGGGATTGGCGACCGCCTGGAGCGTTCCGTCCGGAAAGAGGGCGGCCACCTCGCCGGCGAGCGCGGCCGATCCGGCCCAGATCACAGGGGTATCGGCGCCCGCACGGCCGGCGACGGCCAGCGCGGCGGCCTCGACCGCCTGCCGCGAGCTGGCTGCGTCGAACCCTCCCGCCACGAGCCACGCGTCGACCTGCGCCGCCTGCAGGGCAGCGAGGCGCTCCGCCAATGGGCGCCCGTCATCTGCGGTCGCCTCCTCGACCACCACCCACCCGGCCGACTGCGCGGCACGCCGCGCCGCCGCACCGGAGACCTCGCGCGAGACGGCGACCAGCGCGATCCGGCCTGCCCGGCGCGGCGTGTGGCACTCGATCCGCGGGGCGCTCTCCAGGATCGAATGGATCGATGCTCGCAGACGGCGGTCGATGCCCGGGCCAAGCCGCGCGGCCAGTGCCTGCCGCAGCTCGGCGTCGCCCCATGCGGACGGCTGAGCCACCTGGCCGACGATCCGCCACCTGCCGCGCGTCCGCCCGACCACGCATGCCTTGGTCCATGCCGACCCGACGTCGACGAGCAGCGAAACGTCGGAGGAGTCGGTCTGCGACCGGTCGGTCATCGGTCGGTCATCGGTCGGCCCGATCCGTCAGCGGCCGGGAGCAATCGGTCATCTCAGGATCCCGAGCCAATCGCCGAGCAGGAAGCCGACCCGGTCGACGAGCAGCGTCAGGCGGCTGACCAGCAGGAATCCCAGGAAGCCGCCGAGGCCCGCCACCATCATCCACCTGCCGAGCGCCGTCACGCCGCCCATGATCCGCCCGCGGCGGATCCCGTGCAGGAACGAGAGCAGCACCAGGGCGGTGACCACCAGCCCCAGCGCGCCGCCCGCGACTCCACCCGGAGAGGTCGGGCTGACCAGCGAGGCGCCGAGCTGAGGCATCAGCGTCCCCGCAACCGCGCCGCCCAGCGCGAAGCCGGCGGTTCCGCCGACCAGCACCGCGACCGGCACCGCCACGATCCGGCGCGGGGCCCAGGCGGCGAGCACCAGCGGCACGACGAGCGCAAGCCCGAACCACAGCTCGGGATGCTGCAGCGGCGCGGCGGCGAGCGGCTGCACGAGGCGCGGGACGAGAACGTCGCTGACCGAGATGACGACCAGGTACCCGGTCGCCAGCCCGGCGAGGAGCTGCTGCGCGAGACGGAAGATGCGCCGCTGCCCGACGAGATACGACCAGACGCCGATGGTCACCAGGGCGGCGACCCAGGTGGCGAACGTGCCGGCCGGACCGGCGGTGAACAGCTCGCTCACCGCTCCTCCCGGCTCCCGCTCGATGGGCTCCCCACCGGGCCGAGCAGGCGGCCGGCGAGGGCCTCCGCCAGGACCCCGATGGCGACCAGCATCCCGAGCAGGATGGCTAACGCGCTCGGTTCACGGCCCGAGACAGGGGCCACACCCGGACGCGGAGCGGACCATCCGCCCACCGCGGACACATACGCCACGTCGTCCCGCACCGAGGCTAGCAGCGCCTTCAGTTGGCCGGAGGCGCGGTAGGGCTCCAGCTCCGGCTGGAGCACGCTGGGCGCGATGGCGACCATCGGCAGCTGCGGGACGCGGGTCCTGACCTGCTCGACCCAGGCGCGCGGACCGATCTCGCCGCCCCCGATCAGCAGTGCCAGGTCGAAGGCGGCGAGCCCGCCGCCACGTCGCCTGATCTCGGCGGCCACCGCTCCGCCGACGCCCTCCGGGACGATCGACCGCACGCTGCGCACCAGCCCGGCCTCCGCACCGGCGCGGAATCCCAGGTCCAGGAGCGGGGCTCCTGGTGCGAGGCGCTGCAGCCGGTCCAGCTCGGCGCTGGCGATGGCGCGTCCCTCGGCGCTGAAGCTGACCACCGCGATCCGGACCCCACGGCGCACCAGCTGGTCGAGCGCGGCGCGGACGGCGGGCCGCACCTCCGGATAGGTGCCGAGGTCGGCGTCGATGTCGACCAGCGCCACGCCGTCGGCGGGCACCGCGGCCAACGCGGTGCGCAGCGCCTCCGCCCGGGACGCATCCGGGTTTGCGAGCTGCAGCGCGGAGAGGCGTGGCGCCAGCTCGGCTAGCGAGAGCAGGACCAGCACGACGATGGGGGCCAGGAATGCTCGCCGGCGCCAGGCGCTACTCATCGGTTCCCTCCACGCCGAACAGGAGCCGTGCGGCGGTGATCGCGCCCATGATCGCCACCCCGATCAGCATGCCCCGGAAGACCGCGCCGATCGGGCCGCTCAGGCTCCAGCCGGCGGCCGCGGCCAGCCAGCCGCCGAGCGCTCCTCCGAGCGGCAGGAGCAGGACCAGCACGGCCAGCGCGACCACGACCATCAGGCTGGTCTCGCGACTGCGGATCGCGAGCCCGCGCCGGATCGCGGCCAGCAGGAAGAAGAAGAGCAGGGCGAAGAGGGACGAGATCAGCGGGGCGAGCAGCGCGGCCACCAGCCAGCGGGTCATCGGGTCGCTCGACCCCGATGAACCGGGGCGGAAGCCGGCGATCAGCATCAGCGCCAATCCCAGGAGCAGCACGGCGGAGCCGATGCGGTCGGTTCCGCGCTGGAGCAGCGCCCGTCCGTGGCTCACCACCAGCGCAATCGCGCCGGTCAGTGCCGCGGCGGCAGCGAGAAGCATGATCCACTCGCTGACCGCACCGGCGACGCGGTCGAGCGTCGGGTTGGCCACAATGAAATCGGCAAGCAAGATCAGGCCGATGACCGTCACCACGACGGTCGGGATCGAGCGGCGCATCGTCAGCGCCCGGTGAAGAAGGCGGGGATCCCGGGCACGCCCAGGAGGAGGAGCGCGGATGCGGCGACCAGGACCGCGACCGTCAGCCAGATCAGCCGGTTGGCGGTGAAGGCGGCGGTCCAGTCCTGGACGTTGGAGCGGATGTCGCCGGGTGCCTGGTAGAGCTCGGGACCGACCAGCGTCCCCTCTCCCTCGAGGAGGAGCATCGGCGCCTGTCCGACATCCGCACTGCCGAACGAGGTCGCGGCCGCTCCGTCGGCCATGCCGTGCAGCAGCAGCAGGCCTTCCTCGGCCAGGCCTCCGGCCATAAAGGCGCCGCCCCATACCTGCTGTTCCGCCAGCGCCAGGGCCGCGGCCGTGGGTCTCCCCTCGCCAACGTACGTGACACCGGACTCCGAAAGGCGCTCGGGGGTACCCGTCCGCCGATGCGCCTGTTCCACCGTCTGCTCGGCGAGCAGGACCGCGACCGGATCGTTGGCGGTGACGCGCAGCGTGACGCCGCCTCGCGCAGCCGCCCGCGCGACGTGGCCGAGGATCGGCAGCGCCGCGAGCGTCTGCAGGCGATCGAGCGCCCGGGTTCCGCGGGCCACTCCGGCGGTTCCGAGCGAGAACGCGGCCTCGGTACCTGCCTCGGCGGCGAGCGCCATCAGGTGCCCCGTGCGGGCCAGATTTCCTCGGTCGCCGGGGGTCCAGCGGCCCGCCGGGCGGGCCAGCAGGGAGAGCAGCACCAGCAGCAGTCCCAGGATGACGAGGGTCGGTGCGATGCCGAGCCGCAGCGAGGAGCTGCCGATCAGCTCGCCGACGAGGCCGATGACGCGCCCAACGAGATCACCGATGTTCGGCATCCGCCTCCCCAGACTCCGCGGCCCGCAGCCGCTCCATGAGCCGTGCATAGCGAGTGCGGTCTGAGATGGCCCGCAGGAGGTCCGCGTGGCGTGGTCCGAGCAGCGGTCGGAGCAGTGGGGCAAGGAAGGTGGTTGCCTCCGCCAGCAGCGGCTGGAGCGGTCGGTGCGCGTCGAGGAGGATGGCGACCGGTCCGGCGAGGCCGCGGCGCGTCACGGCGCGGACCAGCTCGTCGGTCGGGTCGGCGCTCATCGGCTCAGCGACTCGCAAGATGGAGTCGGGGGAGCCGTTCGCGGAGGGCTGTCGTCACTTCGTAGTTGATCGTGCGTCGCTCCGCGGCCACGTCATCGACGGTGATGCGTTCAGTGCCCTGCTCACCGATGAGGACGAACTCGTGGTCGTAGGTTACCCCATCGACCTCGCCGAGATCGACGGTCAGGCCATCCATGCTGATGGCGCCGACGATCGGCACCCGCCTGCCTTCGACCAGCGCCGAGCCGTTGTTGGCGTGGCTCCGCGGCCAGCCATCCCCGTACCCGATGGCCAGCGTTGCGAGCCGGGTTGCGCGCCGCGCCCGGAAGCGGAGGCCGTAGCCGACCGCTCCACCAGCGGCCACTTCGAAGATTCGCAGCGGAAGCGCACGCAGCGACAGGGCGGGCCGCAGCCCCGCCGCGTGGTCGGCTGCCCAGGCGGGCAGCATGCCGTACAGGCCGAGGCCGGGCCGCACAGCGTCGGCAAAGGCGGCGCTGCCGTTCAGGATGCCGGAGGTGGCCGCGACGTGCACCAGCCCGGGGTCGACCCCAGCCGAGCGCATCGCATCGAGCACCTGCGCCAGGCGCAGCAGCTGAACCTCCGTGTAGCTGTCGTCCTCCCCCGCCGCGGCGAGGTGCGAGAAGGTGCCGACCAGTCGCAGATGCCGGCTCCGGACGATGCCGATCGCCAGCTCCACGGCGGACTCGAATTCGACTCCCTGGCGGCCGAGGCCGGTGTCGATCTTGAGGTGCACCGCGGCCCGCCGCCCCTCGCGCGCGGCCGCCGCCTCCAACAGCGCAACCGCGCGATCCGCATGGACGATCGGCTGCAGGTCGGCGGCGATCGCCGCCTCCGCCTCGCCCGGCGCCGCAAGGCCCCACAGGACGATGACCGGCGCAACAATCCCCGCAGCGCGCAGCCGCAGCGCCTCGGGCAGGGTCGCGACGGCGAGCTGCTCGGCGCCGGCGCCGAGCAGCGTATGCGCGACCTCGACATCACCGTGCCCGTAGGCGTTGGCCTTCACGACCGCGATGACCTGCTTCTGCCCGCCGGCCAGCCGCCGCAGGGCGGACAGGTTGTCGACCAGGGCCGAGTGATCGATCTCGACCCAGGCGCGATGTGCGCTGCGCAGCGTGGCATCCACCGCGCCGCTGATCGCCGCGGTCACGAGCCTCGCCCGCCGCGAAGCTGCTCGATCGCCTCCGGCAGCAGAGCGGCTATGTCCCGGGCCATGACACCGGCGCGCCCGATCCGGTCCTCGGCAAGCAAGCCCGCGGCGCCGTGCACCGCCACGCCACAGGCGGCCGCGTCCCCAGGCAGCAGCCCGCCGGCCAGGAAAGCGGCAATCACCCCTGCCAGCACGTCCCCGCTGCCGGCCGTGGAGAGCGCCGGCGTCGCGATCTCGGAGCGGAGCAGCTCGCCATCGGGAAGCGCCACCACGGTGTGCGCGCCCTTGAGGACGACCACCTGGCCCCAGCGCAGCGCCGCCTGACGCACGGCGGCGGCACGCGCGGCATCGTCATCGCCGGGGGGATCGGATTTCGTCAGGCGGCCGAACTCGCCGGGGTGTGGCGTCAGCACCAGCGGCGCGGTGACGGTCCGCCACCATCGGTCGCCATCGGCGAGCGCGTTCAGCCCGTCGGCGTCCACGACGGTCGGAATGCGGATCTCCGAGATCAGGTTGCGGGTTCGGCGCAGGATGCTCGGCTGACGTCCGAGGCCGGGGCCGATCACCGCGGCATCGTAACGCGCCGACTCACTTGCCAAGCGCCTCCAGCCGCCGGGCGCGGTCAGCCCCGGCGCCTCCTCGGGGAGCAGCATCGAGATGAACTCGGGCACCTCGCCGAGCAGCCGCAGCCCCACCGATTCCGGCGTGGCGAGACACACCAGCCCCGCTCCGGCACGCGCCGCCCCGAGACCGCACAGCACGGCAGCGCCTGCGTAGTCGAGGGAGCCGGCGATCGCCAGAACCTTCCCGAAGGTTCCCTTGTGCGCCCGCTCGGGACGGGCGGGCAGATGCTGCGACACCCAGCGCTGCCGGATCACGTGTTCCGCCATCAGACCCCGCTCCCTGCCGATCGGTCGGCGACCGCCACGGCCACCGCGAGGTGCCGCTCATGCGAGATCGATACCGTCAGCTCGCCCAGGCCCAGCGAGGCCGCGCGTGCCGACGCCCTGCCGTGCAGGAGGACCTGGGGCTGGCCGGCCCGATTCGGCAGCACCTCGATCTCGCGCCAGCCGACGCCGCGGACGCCGAGCCCGAGCACCTTGCTGATCGCCTCCTTGGCCGCCCAGCGGCCCGCCACGCGTTCCACCTTTCGGCCACAGTAGCGGTCCTCGCGCTCGGTCAGGACTCGCCGGCGGAAGCGCTCCGGGTGGCGTTGCAGCACGTTGACGATGCGGTCGATATCGATCAGGTCGATCCCGATCTCGTGCCGGCTCATCGGCGCACAGGGGTCGGGCGCGCGCCTATTCGACCGTGACCGACTTCGCCAGGTTGCGGGGCTGGTCCACGTCGGTGCCGCGAGCGACCGCGATCTCGTACGCGAGCAGCTGCAGCGGCAGCGTGGCGATCACCGGTGACAGCGCCTCCTCCGTCTCGGGGACGTAGATCACGTCCTGCGCGTAGCGCGTGATCTCCTCGTCACCCTCGGTGGCGATGGCGATCACCGGCGCCTCGCGGGCGCGCACCTCCGCGACGTTGCTCGCCAGCTTCTCGTAGGTCGACCCCTTGGTGGCGATCGCGACCAGCGGCGTCTGCGGATCCAGCAGCGCAATCGGGCCGTGCTTGAGCTCGCCGGCGGCGTAGCCCTCGGCGTGGACGTAGCTCAGCTCCTTGAGCTTGAGGGCGCCCTCCATGGCGATCGGGAAGCCGAGCCCCCGACCGATGTACATCACGTCGCGAACGCCGGCGTAGCGCTGCGCCAGCTTGCGGATCTGCGGGCCGCGTTCCAGGGTCCTGGCGGCCAGCCCGGGCAGCTCCCGCAATGCCATGCCGAGTGTGCGCAGCCGATGGGCCGAGAGCGTTCCGCGCAGGCGGGCGAGGTGGAGCGCGATGATCTCCAGGACCAGCACCTGGGTCACGAACGCCTTGGTCGAGGCGACCGCGATCTCCGGGCCGGCCTGCAGGTAGCAGACGGCATCCGCCTCGCGGGTGATGGCGCTGCCGACCACGTTGGTGACGACCACGATGGTGGCTCCCGCCTCCGCGGCGATCTTCTGTGGCGCGAGCGTGTCCGCCGTCTCCCCGGACTGGCTGACGGCGATGACCAGGGTCCGGTCGTCGATCGGCGGGGGCGCGTAGCGCATCTCGCTGCCGATCAGGCAGGTTGCCGGAAGCTTCGCCCACTGCTGCACCAGGTAGGCGCCCACGTCACCGGCATACCGGGCCGTCCCGCAGCCGACCAGGTACACCCGCTCCGCACGCCGCAGCTTGTCCTCGATCGCGTCGAGCTCCGGGAACGTCACCTCACCGGTCGGCGCGATGCGACCCCGCAGCGCCTCCTGGATGGCGTGCGGCTGCTCGTAGATCTCCTTGAGCGTGAAGTGCGCGAAGCCGCCCTTCTCGGCGGCGGCGATGTTCCACTTGATGTGCGTCACCGGCCGATCGACCGCGACGCCATCGAGCCCAATGATCCGCACTCCATCGGTGCGGACCACCGCGATGTCGCCCTCGTTGAGGATCACCACGTTCTTCGTGTGCTCCAGGATGGCGGGCACGTCGCTGGCCAGGAAACCCTCACCCTCGCCCAGCCCCACGATCAGCGGCACGTTCATCCGGGCGCCGACGATCTCGTCGGGGTGATCGTGGTGCATGACACCGATCGCGTACGCGCCGCGGACCTCGTTGAGGGCCGCGCGGACCGCCTCGACGAGGTCGCCGGAGTACTTTGCCTCGATCAGGTGGACGAGCACCTCGGTATCGGTTTCGCTCAGGAACCGATGGCCGGCCGCCTCCAGGCGGGCCTTGATCTCCAGGTAGTTCTCGATGATCCCGTTGTGGATCAGGGCCAGCTTCCCGGTGCAGTCCCGATGCGGGTGCGCGTTCGTATCGTTGGGGCGACCGTGCGTCGCCCAGCGGGTGTGCGCGATCCCGGGGTGGCCTGCCGGCGCGCCGCCGTTCAGGTGCTCGGTCAGGTTGGTGAGCTTGCCCGCCTTCTTCTCGATGAAGACGCTCCCGTCCGCGGTGAGGAGCGCGATGCCTGCCGAGTCGTAGCCGCGGTACTCGAGCCGCCGCAGCCCGTCGATCAGGATCGGCGCAGCGTCTCGCGGACCGACGTAGCCGACGATGCCGCACATGGTCCGCCTCCTTTGCGCTTCTCGCGCCTTGCGGGCGTCCGCGCCTCAGTTCAGCCGTGCGTTGGCGAGCTGTGCCAACTCGCCCGCGATCTCCTCGATCTCGGCCTGCTCGTCGCCCTCGACCATGATCCGAATCTTGGGCTCGGTGCCCGAAGGCCGGACGAGGATCCTTCCCCGCTCCCCCAGGCGTGCCGCCGCGCGGGCCACCGCCGCTGAGAACTCCGGGTCGATCTGCCAGGCTTCCTTGTGGCGGACGTTCGAGTTTAGCACCACCTGTGGCAGCCTCGGGATCCGGGCGGCCAGCTCGCTGAGATGATCGGCGCCGCTGACCCGCAGCATCCGGACCAGCTCGATGGCGGTCAGCAGGCCGTCACCGGTCGTCGCGCGCTCACGAAAGATGATGTGCCCGGATTGCTCACCACCGAGCACCGCGCCGGAGCGCTCCATGGCTTCGAACACGTGGCGGTCGCCGACCGGGGTGCGGATCATCCGTCCTCCGGCCCGCTCGACCGCCCGCTGCAGCCCGCCGTTGCTCATCACCGTGGCGACCAGCACGTTGTTGCGCAGCGTCCCGAGCGCCAGCCGCTGGAGGGCGCAGATGCCCATCACCGCGTCCCCGTCGACCAGGCCGCCGCGCTCATCGACGGCGATCAGCCGGTCGGCGTCGCCATCGAAGGCGAACCCCACCTGGAGCCCGCGGGCGACCACCTCGGCGGCCAGGCGCTCCGGGTTGGTGGAGCCGCACTCGAGGTTGATGTTCGTCCCGTCAGGCTCGGCGAAGAGCACCGTCACCTCCGCCCCCAGCGCCCGGAAAAGGTCGGGGGCCATCGCGCTCGCCGACCCGTTGGCACAGTCGATCCCGAGCCGCAGCCCCTGCAGTGCGTCGCCTGCCGCGTCGAGCAGGTGGCTGCGATAGCCCGCCACCTCGCCGGCGTCCCGCCGGATTCGCCCCAGCTCCGCGTTGCGGCCGCCGGGCAGCGATTCGGCCCGAAAGATGAGCCGCTCGAGCTCCTCCTCCGCCTCGTCATCGACCTTGCGGCCGCCGGAGATCACCTTCAGGCCGTTGTCGTCCGCGGGGTTGTGCGAGGCGGAGACCATGATCCCGGCCGCGTGCGCGCCGTTGGCGGCCACGAACGCCAGACACGGGGTGGTGACCACGCCGAGCTCCACCACATCGGTTCCCACCGAAGCCAGGCCGGCGCCCAGCGCAGCGACCAGCATGTCGCCCGAGCGCCGCGTGTCCTGGCCGAGGACCACGCTGCGCCCACCGCCGTCGAGGAGGTGACCGACCGCGCGGCCGAGGTCATAGGCCAGTGTCGGGGTGAGGTCGACGTTCGCCACCCCCCGGATTCCGTCCGTCCCGAACAGGCGGCCCACTCAGGGGCTCGGAGAGGGGGCGGGGGTCTTGGGCGGCGTGATCTGCACCGCAACGCTCGCCGGCGAGATGCTCACCAGCTGAATGCC
>JALYXZ010000216.1 GCA_030946825.1 Chloroflexota bacterium
AGCACGAGGTAGTTATTGGTGCCCAGGTGCAGGCCCTCGAGATAGGCCAGCGTGAGTGACATCGGCCCGAGGACCAGCCCGGCCCACAGGAGAGGCATCGGAAGCTCGAGGATCCACAGGGCCACGACCGCAGCCAGAGCGACGCAGCCGGCCGCGGCCAGCTGCCACACCTGTCCGCCGAGGTCGATCGGCACAGGAAGCAGCGGCACTGCCCAGACGGCTGCCGGCGGCGGAAGATTGAAGACCGGCGAAGAGAGGACCTGGCCGTCGAGCCGCAGGACGTGCTGATAGAGATCGTGGCTCGCCAGGTCTCGAGCACCGGCCAGGTAGACATGCCAGTCGACCTGACGCACACCGCCGGTGGTCGCCCGCCAGCCGGTCGTGATCGCGAACCATGTGACCCAGCCGAACAGCAGCCAGCCCAGGACCGGCGCGCCGTGGACCAGGCGGCGAAGCGCGGCGCTCATCGATCGATCTGCTGTGCGCCGCGGGGCCGCGCAAGCCCGACCAACACGAAGCTGATCTCGTACAGCAGGAAACGAGGCAGCGCGACGAGCACCGCCACGATGCCTGCCAGCCAGGCATAGCGGCTGCGAGCCGCGATGAGCGCCAGCCCGACCGCGGCACCGGAGGCAAGCGCGTAGACCACCGGCGAGACGGTCAGCAAGCTCATCTGGCCTCCACCGATCTGGGTCGAGTAGCCCCGCAGATCGAAGGCGAGCATGGGTGCCACCAGCGCGCCGGTGAGGCCCAGCGTCAGCGCCGCGCGTCGCCACTGGTGACGGCCCAGGTAGACGGCCACGAGCAGCAGCGGAGTCGCTTTCAAGGAGGCCGCGATCGCGATCCACAGCGGCCCCGAGCGGCGCTCCACGCCCCACACCAGGAGGAGTACGAGCAGCGGCTGCACGTTGCCGAAGGCGGCGCCTTCGAGCTGGAACGGCAGCAGCAGCCCAAAGGCGGCGATTCCCGGCGCCCCTCGCCGCAGCAGCGGCATGGTGCTGGCGAGCGCGGAAGCCACGCACAGCGTCATCCACGTCAGCAGGACCGCGGACTTGGGCAGCAGGGTGAGCGGTATCCAGGCGTAGGCGAACCACGGTGCGTACCGGTAGAGGTCGGAATCGGTCGGCAGGCCCGCTGCGTACAGCGGCTCACCGTGCCGCAGCCTGAGCGCGGCATTCCAGTACGCATCCATGTCGGCGCCGCTCGCCAGGCGTGCCGCGTGCCCCAGCTCGGTGTAGGCCGCCAGCGACAGGAGGGTGACCGCCACGATGAACACCCCCCAAGCCACCGGCCCGCGCGGGGGCCACCGGCTCCGCGCCATGGCGATCATCAGCCCTCCACCGCGGCGGAGTGCGTCGCTCACTCCAGGACCCGCCGGTGAGTGGCTGCCCACCCGGGGCGTCACGGGTGCACCGCGAAGATCCGGAGTGCGCCCTGCACCTCGAAGCTCGGTTGCGCCGCCAACCAGCTTGCCACGTTCCCCTGGCGATCCCGCGCCGCAGCCCCCGGCCAGAGATTGAGCGCATCGGTCGTCTCTCCCGGGCGGAGCTGGACGACCAGCCACCGGACGTCATAGGCGCGTGCAATGGTCCGCAGCACGGGGAATGGATCGAAGGAAGGAGCAACGCCGGGGTTGCCCGACAGTAGCGCGAGTGTCGCCGGATCGCTGTACATCACCACCGAGCGGCTCTGGTTCGCGCCTCGGAGCCAGCCAGCGGCGGCGGCGTCGAGTGAGTGGGAGCGCTCCCACTCAGCGTGGATCGCGGCCGACCCGACGACCGAGAGGACGATCGCTCCCACGGTGCCGACCACCGCCACGAACCGATGTGTCTGCGGCCGGCGGAGGAACGGCCAGGCGCGGCCCAGCGCTCCGCAGACCGGCGCGATCGAGGCGACGGCCATCGGCAGTGCGAACGGCAGCCAGGCCGGCGCCGAGTGGTAGAAGGCGCCCCGCGGCGCGTGGAACGTGAAGACGCCGCCCATGACCGCGAACATCACCACGAAGTACACGAGGAAGGGGGCCTGCCGCGGGTCGCGGCGGTGGATCCACAGGCCTGCGAGAAACGTGAACAGGAAGGTGCCGCCCATCAGGACGCCCGTCCGCCCCAGTAGCTCGAACCACGACTCCAGCTTGGAGCCGATGATCGCCGGCACGCCGGCGCTCAGGTAGCTGTCCAGCCCCACCGGGTGTCCGATGCTGAATTGCTCGTTGTAGCTCGTGATCCACAGGACGTGGCCTCCGACCGACGGGAGCGGGCTCCCGAACACGGCCAGGTTGCGCAGCAGCCAGGGCAAGAGGACCGCGACGTAGGCCACCCCGGCCAGGAGCGCTGCCCCAAACCCCACGCGGCCCACGGACCGCCATGGACCGATGCCGCGACACGCGAGCCATGCCGTCGCCGGGGCGACGAGAAGGAGCAGTCCGTCGGTGCGGGCCAGTGTCGCCACCCCGGCCGCCGCGGCGCTGGCCACCATCCAGAGACCGGATCTTCCCGACCGCATCGCGCGCGTCGCGGCGTACAGGCTGCCGGCACCGGCGACCCCGAACACGGCGAAGTTGTCGACCGTCGGGTAGTAGATCAGCAGCGGCCCGGCAAAGATCGCCAGCACGGCGGCCAGGATCGCCACCGATCGACGCTCCCACAGCTCTCTGCCCACGAGGTAGGTGAGCGGCACCAATGCGGTGCTGAGCAGGATCATCGGCAGCTGGCCCGACCGCCAGCTCGGACCGAAGAGGAGCATCGCGCCCGCCGAGACGATGGACGTCAGGGGCATCCAGTGTGCGTTGCTCGGCACCGGCAGGGTCGCGGGATCGGGCAGCCGGCTTCCCACCTCGAGAAAGCTCCACAACACCGGCACGCTGAAGCCATGGCCGGTCGCGAGCCGCTCGGCGACCAGCGTGTAGTAGGCGGGATCGGTATACGGCGCATAGCCCACCACGGCCGCCGCGGCGATCCGCGCCAGCAGGCCGCAGGCGGTCAGCACGGCAAGGTCGCGGAGGCGGAGGCGGTCCATGTCGGGCGGGAGTCTAGTCGGTGCGCCCGCGCAACGGTACGGCCCGAAGGTACCGATCGCCGCGCCTCCCCCGCGCAAAGGTCATGGGGCATCCGGTGCAGGGCGCGACCCGCCCCAGCCGGTAAGGTTGGCGCGTGCAGCACGTGGTCCGAGCTTCCCGGATCGTCGCCACCGCCGTCGCCCTGGGATGGCTCGCCTATACGCTGGCCTCCTGGTTCCTGGCGTGGAACCCGGCCGATGCCGGCGCATACCTGGGCGCGGCGGAGCGCCTACGCCATGGACAGGCGCTCTACCCGGCAATGAACCCCGAGGCACACGAGGTCTATCGGTACGCGCCGTGGTTCGCGTTCGCCTGGATCCCCGCCAGCTACCTGCCATCCGGCCTGGTCGCGCACGCCTGGTCGCTGCTGATGCTCGCGGCGGCGGCGGCGGCCGTCGTCCCGCTTCTGCGACCACCGTCGCGCGCACGTATCGTGCTCGCGGCGATCCTGGCTGCCTTCCTGGCCGAGACGGCCATGTTCGGCAATGTCCATCCGCTGGTGGTGGCCATCCTGAGCTGGTCCATCCGGCGCCCCAGCGGACCGATCTGGGTCGGGGTGGCAGCCTCGCTGAAGCTGGTGCCGATCCTGTTCGTCGCGTACTGGGCCGCCATCGGCGAGTGGCGCAAGGCTGCGACCGCAGGCGTGGTGGCCGCCATCCTCCTGGTGCCGATGCTCGCCTTCGACCTGTCCCACTACACCACCGATCCGGGCAGCGGACTGGTCTCACTCTACGCCGCCTCGCCGATCGCCTGGGCGGCGGTGGCCGTCGCCACCGGCGGCACGACGCTCTGGCTCCTGGCCAGACGCTCGCAATACGGGCCCGTGGCGCTCGCGATCCTCATGTTCCTGGGGCCGCCGCGCGCATCGACCGCGTACCTGGCCTTCCTGATACCGGGCGTACTGCTCGCGCTCGACCACCTGCCGGCGCGTGCAGCGGCGCGGAAAGTGACCCAGCGCGCCGGGGAGTCCGATGTCGTCGCTGCCGCCTGACCTCGCCAACCGACTGATCCGGCTTCGGAATGCAGACGGCGGCTTTCCGCCCGTCGCGGGGGGCGCGTCAGAGCCGGAACCGACGGCGCTGGCGGCGATCGCGCTGGACGACGCCGCGGCGCGCGGATGGCTCGAACGAGCGCAGCGCGCGGACGGCGGATTCATCGTCGGGCCGGCGGCGGTGTCGAACGACTCGCCCACTCCGCTCGCCTCGCTCGCTCTCAGCCCCGGCAGCGCCAGGGAGCGCGCCGTCGACTATGTCGCCGGCCACCAGGCACCCCGGCTCGGCTTCGACGAGCGATTTCCCCACGACCCCGAGACCCGAGGATGGGGATGGACCAGCCGCACGTTCGGCTGGGTCGAGCCCACCGCCCGAGGGCTGCTGGTCATGAAGCTGCTGCGCCCGGCGGCGCGCGAGCAGATCGCCGACGGCGATCGCGTCCTGAGCGACCGCGAATGCCGCCGCGGCGGCTGGAACTACGGCAACCGCGAGGTGCTCGGCACGGCCTACGAGCCCTACCTGCAGACCACCGCCTCCGGCCTGCTCGCGGTCCAGGATCGCACCGATCCTCTTCGGGATCGCGCGGTCGCAGTGATCAGACAGCTGTGGCGAGCAGAGGCCGGGGGACTGGGCTGGGCAATGTCGCTGGCCGCGCTGCACGCCAACGGCCTGCGCGAGCCGGCGCTGGAGACACGGCTCACGGAGCTCGTCGGCCGCACCAACCTGCTCGGCGACACCGTGGCGCTGGCGTGGGCCGCGATCGCGCTCGGCCCCGCCATCGAACGGCTCCGCATCCGGCGATGAAGGAGCACCTTGACCGGCCGATGAGCCGGAGACGCTTCCTGATCCGCGCCGCGGAACTCGGGCTGGCGACGGGGGCGGTCGGCATCGTGGGGGCCGGCATCCTGGCGCAGCAGAAGCCCTCGCCATGGGACGTCGCCGCATTCCCGCCGGCGGGTGACACCCGGGTCGCCGTCCTCAGGGCGACCGGCTACAACGGCGCCCTGGAGCGCACCGTGATGGACGGCATTCGGCAGGTCGGCGCCGTCGATCGGATCCGCGGCGCATCGGTCCTGCTCAAACCGAACATGGTGGAGTTCGACCCGGCCAGCGTGATCAACACCGATCCGCGGCTGGTGGCGGCCACCGTCGCGGTCATGCACCGGCTGGGCGCTCGCTCGGTGACGGTCGGTGAGGGGCCCGGCCACCGTCGCGACACGCAGTACGCCGCTGGCACGTCGGGCCTTCTCGATCTCCTGCGCGATGCCGGCGCCACTTTCGTCGATCTCAACACCGCGGCGCTCGAGCGCGTCGCCCTGAAGAGCCGCTACACGCAGCTCGGCGAGCTGTGGCTGCCCACCGCCGTCACGCGCGCAGACCTCGTCGTCTCGATGCCGAAGATGAAGACTCATCACTGGGGCGGGGTGACGCTCTCCCTGAAGAACTGCTTCGGTGCGGTTCCCGGGCGCATCTACGGCTGGCCGAAGAACGTGCTTCACTGGGCGGGACTCGAGCAGTCGATCCTCGACGTGGCCGCGGCGGTTCGCCCGGGCCTGGCGATCGTCGACGGGATCGTGGGAATGGAGGGCGACGGACCGATCCAGGGGACGCCGATCGCCGCTGGGCACGTGGTGATCGGCACCGATCCGGTGGCGGTTGACGTGACCGCAGCACGGCTGATGAACGTCGACGCCACCCGCGTCTTCTACATCTCGGAGGCTGCCCGCTTCCTCGGGCAGGGCGACCCCCGTCACATCACACAGGTCGGAGAGGACCCCGAGCGCTCGGTGACGCCGTTCCGGCTGCTGCCCCAGTTTGCGAACCTGCGGATCGGTGCGCCCGCTCAGGGCGGCGGCGGCGACCACGCCAAGGCGGCGGGCGGCTGAGCCCTTGCGCCCCAGGCTGATCAGCGCGGGCAGGTCCGAAGCAGCAGCACCCCGACGGAGTCCCGATACGCCTCGCACCAACCGGCGTCGAGCGCCGTGCCCTTGGTGATCGGCTCCCCGGGCGGGAAGAGCATTGCATCAACCCCGTAGCGGTCGACGAGCGGTCGCCAGCCTGGATTCGCGGCGCGGATCGCCGAGTAATCGCTCAGCACCGACTGGTCGTACATGTCGTTCCGCCCGTCGACGAAGACGCGTCCGCCGCCCTGGTACATCCGATAGATGACGTACCCGCCCCAGCCGTATTCGGCCAGCACTCGAGCGTTCGGCTTGATCTGAATCAGCCGGTCGACCGCGGCCTGCGGATAGCTGCTCGCCTGATCTGCGCGGGCGATGCCGCCCATCGAACGCGGCAGGATGATCAGGACCGCCGCGACGACCACGATCGCGGCGGCGGTCAGCTCCAGCAGACGGCGACCGAGCTCAACCGATGCGGGCCGGCGAGCTGCACCGCGCCGGAAGTGACGCTTCCACCGGTCGTCGAGACCGAACGCGAGCGTGGGAACGGCGAGCACGGCCGCCACCGGCGCGTTGCGCAGCGCCGCGAGCGCCATCACCATGCCGACGTACGAGAGGAGCGTCAGCCAGCCGGGCGTCGCACGCCCGGCGTTCGCGATCAACGCGACGACCAGAATCAGCAGTGGCCAGTGGGCGGGATCGTGGAAGTTCGGCGACTGCCACTCGGAGATGTTCGCCAGGCCCCAGTCGCCGGGCTGGATGTAGCGCAACGGATAGAGGATCCCGATCGGTCCGGCGGGGGTCGCCATCGAGGCGAGCACGGCACCGATGAAGCCGGCTAGCATCCAGCGCCAGGCCGGAGACATCGGTGTGCGTCCGAGCAGGGTGAAGAGCAGGTAGGCGCCCAGGATCCCGAGTCCGACGACCCACAGTCCGTGGAGGTTGGCCCACAGTACGAAGAGCGGCACGACCAGCAGGGCCCAGGCCGGACGATCGGCCCGCAGCTCAAGAAGCCCGCCGATCAGCAGCGCCATCAGAAACCACGACTCGGCCTGTGGACGCAGCGTCACGTACGGAATCAGGACCGCGGCGGCGAGGAGCAGGGCCATGACCAGCGGCACCGTGGCGATCCGGCGTCGGGCGAACGTGACCGCCAGCAGCGCGATGGTGGCAGGCCCGAGGATCGAGAACACGGCGAGCGCACCCCGCTCCCCGAGCCATGAGACCAGCCGGTAGATGAGCAGCTCGCTCAGCCACTCGTGCGACGTCCAGGGCCGGCCGAACCAAGTGAACGAGAACGGGTCTGTGGACGGAACCTGGCCGGTGGTGGCGATCAGTTTCCCGGCCGTCACGTGCCAGAAGTAGTCGGGGTCCGAGAGCCCCTTGGCCAACGTGATCGTGAACAGGATCGCGCACAGGGTGGCGACCACGATCACCAGGGGCGATGGGAGGCGGCGCATGAGGCGGGCGGTCATCGGCCGCGAGTCTAGACGGTGCCTCCGCGCACCGCGACGGCACGAAGGTACCAGCGGCAACCCGGTCCGACCGCCGTACCCTTCCGGCTCGTGACCGCACCTGCTCTGGCCAGGCCGCGCCGCACCCTGTCGGTGGCGGGCGTGGCGCTCGTCGCGTTCCTGGCCCTCGTCCTGGCTCGCGCCACGCTGCCGCTGATCGACGGCGACGTCTGGTGGCACCTCCGCGCGGGCGATGCGGTGCTCCGCAGCCATGGCGTGCCACGCGCCGACTCGTGGACGCTCGTGGGCAGAGGGCTGCCGTGGATCAGCCAGGACTGGCTGAGCAACACGCTGATGGCCGCCGTCGATCGAGCGGGCGCGACGTGGGGCCCGACCCTTCTGTCGCTCGGCTTCGGGCTGGTCACCGCGGCAGCCTTTGCGTTGCTCGCTGCCGGTCTGCGGCGCCGCGGCTCAACCGGCTGGCTGGGCACCATCGGCTGGCTCACCTTGGGCCTGGTGGTGGCGGGTCCGGTGATCGGCGTCCGGGTGCAGACCCTGGATCTGCTGCTGGCTGCCGCCGTCGTCTTCGCCCTGTGGAGCTACCTGGCGGACCGGCGTGCCCGCTGGCTGGTCAGCCTGCCCCTGCTGGCAGTCGCCTGGGTCAACCTGCACGCGGGCTTTCCGCTCCTCTTCCTGCTCGGCGCCGGCGTGATCGCCGGTGAGGGACTCGACCGCTTGACAGGGCGGCGGCCGCCGGCGTCGACGCTCACAACGCACCAGCTGGCGAGGCTCACCGGTGCGCTGCTGATCGCGGGCGCGGCCCTGCTCCTCAACCCGAACGGCGCTGCGATCTACGGCTATCCGTTCGCCACGGCTTCCGTCGGCGCGCACCGGGACTTCATCTTCGAATGGTCACGCCCGGACTTCTCGAGCTTTCCGGGTCAGGCTCTCTTTGCCCTGCTGGCGATCGGCGTCATCCCCACCCTGCTGGTCGCTCGCCGCTCGATGCCCGCGGCGGATGCGCTGTGGCTGCTGGGACTTACGGCCCTGGCGCTGACCGCCATCCGGTTCGTGCTGGTCCTGGGCCCGATCGGCGCGGCCATCTGCGCGCTGCACCTGGG